>CALBET010000291.1 GCA_937888665.1 uncultured Acidobacteriota bacterium | reverse complement strand
CAACCGCATCAACCGCCCGCGTCAGGTGTACATCGGCGAGACGGAGCGACCCGTTGTGCCCCTCGACCAGCGGTGATCGCCGGGGCTCGTCACGGACGCGCGGGGATCGACGTGACCTTCTGAAATACGACCTTGCCGTCACCAGGCGCATAGAAATCCTTCAACGTGGCGACGCCATCAAATTCGCATCGCTCGTAGAACGCACGCGTGGGTGCGTACTGCGGACGGCTCGACGTCTCGATGTAGAGTTGGCGACCGCCACGGTCCTGGACCTGTCGCTCGACTTCGGCCAGCAGGCTCCGCCCGACCCCGTGCCCCTGGGACCAGCGGTCCACCGCCATCCAGTAGAGGTCGAAACTGCCAAGCGTGAGGGCGATCGGACCGTAGCAGGCGTAGCCAACGACCGCGCCGTCCGATTCGGCGAACACGAAGTGATACCCCGAGGGGTCGCCCAGCCTGAGACGCTCGTCCGCCAGTTCGACCGCCACGTCGACCTCCACCGTCGAGAAGAAGCCGGTCGACTCAACGAGCCGGCGAATGGCGTCCGGGTCGGTTGATCGCACGTCGTATCTCATCGTCACGCCCGGATGGACGGTTCGGGTTGGGGTGGTCATGGCCGATGGGCGCTCTCCAGCAATCCTTGAAAAAAGTGCCGCGCGTTGACGCCCAGCGTGCGGGTCCGATAGCCGCCTTCCTGAATCACGAGCGTTGGCCGCGACAGGGCGCCGATCAGACGACCGTTCTCTCGAAAGTCTGCGGGGGTCAGGTGCCAGGTGCCGGTCGGATCGCCTTTGGCGGGGTCGAGCCCCAGTGCCACGACCAGACATGTCGGGCCGAAGTCGCGGATCGCCCGCAGCGCCCGCGTGAGCCCCCGACGATACTGGTCGCCGTTCTGCGTCTCCGGGAGAGGGATGTTGAGATTGTAGCCGTCGCCGGCGCCGGCGCCGGTCTCGTCGGTGAACCCGGAAAAGTAGGGATACGCCACATCCGGGTCGCCGTGAATCGACACGGTGAAGACATCGGGCCGCTCGTAGAAGATGTCTTGCTGGCCGTTGCCGTGGTGGTAGTCGATGTCGAGGATGGCGACCTTGCCGAGCCGACTCAGATACTCCGCGGCCACGGCCGTGTTATTGAAATAGCAGAAGCCGCCAAAGGTCCGGCGCTCGGCGTGGTGTCCTGGGGGGCGCACCAGGGCGTACGCGACGCGATGACCGGCCAGCATGGCATCGGCGGCCGTCAGCGCGCAGTCCACGGCGCGACGGGCGGCGAGCAAGGCGCTGCGATTGAGAGGGGTGAACGTGTCGATGCAGTAATACCCGGCTCGGATCGACAGCTCCTTTGGCGGCCGGGTCGCATTACGAATCGGGAACACATACGGATAGACCGATTTGCCCTCCGGCGTGTTCTCACAGACACGCCGCAAGTAGTGCACGAAGTCGCGGTCATGGACGGCGGTCAGGTGTCTCGACGGATAGCGCCGGACCGGGAGCACATCGGCCAGACCGGCCGCGAGCAGTTCTTGTCGGATGACGCTGATCCGAACCGGGGCCTCGACATAGCCGCGTTCACGGACGTGGTGGATATCGTGCTTGTCGTTGATGACCAGCGCCATCGGCGGGTACGGACGGGCGCTCGCCCGGCGCCCAGGCGGCGCGGGGCGAGAGCGGGCGTCTCGCACCAGCACGGGGTCGCTGCGAAAAGAGCGGACCACGCGTTCGACGTATTCGGGGGAACACAGCGCACGGTATTTGCGCTCGAGGATGGCGCGTACGACACGTCTGGCGTCGGCACGCAGCAGCGGTGTGTCGCGGTCGAGCCCATCGAACACCAGATGCGGAAGGTTGTCGTCGTCGCCGGGCGCGGTGGGAGACTCGTACGCGGTGCCCGCGAGCGGCCGCGCCCCGTAGCGTTCATAGAACCTGAGCCGAGCGACATTCTGCTTTCGCACGCGCGGGTCACGGCAACGGTCCGGGTCGTCCGGCAGGCACTCGAAGAACACCCCGAGCGCTCCAAGCCCCAGCGCTTCGTCACGCAAGTATTCGTAGAGCGCCGCTCCGATCCCGCGCCCGTTGATGGGGCGGGCGGTGACCAGGAAGTCGAGGAAAGAGAAGTGCAGCTCCGGGTCGTGCATCACCAGTGCGAAGCCCAGGAGCCGTCCCCGCGCGTTCTCGGCGACATACAGGACGCAGCGGAACTGCCGCGTGAACGGATTCCGCAACTGCTGTGGCAACGTATCGATCTCTTCACTGGGCACGCCGGAGAACTGGTCCCGTAGCATGGCCTGCACCTCCGCAATGGCGGTCTTGTTCCGGGGCAGGATGTCGTCGTGGATGCGGCGGATACCAAACATGATGTGACTCAGGGATGCTGCCGCGACCGTCGCAGCGCACCCTCCACGATGCGCTGGATGGTGGTGTCGTACGAGAGACCGGCGCGGTCGACGGCCGCGGCGAACCCGGCATCCGGGCTCAAACAAGGATTGGCGTTGACCTCGAGAATCCAAGGTTGACCAGCCGCATCCACGCGGAAATCGACCCGCGCATAACCGTCCAGGCCGAACAGGCTCCAGCAGCGGCGCGACAGTTCGGCAAGCTCGAGAAGCAGTGCACGGTCGTCCTCGGTAACCTCGAAGCACCGGGGCGTGTGACCGTATTCGAACGCCTCCGGCTGCCACTTCGCCGACGCCCCGACGATGCGAGGCTTGCCTGGCGGAAACGCCGAGAAGTCGATCTCGGCTACCGGCAACACCTCGGGGGCGTCGCCAGCGGTGGTGATCAGCGACACGTTGAACTCGCGACCGTCGACGAATGCCTCTGCGAAGCAGGGGCGACCCAGTTGCCACTCGCGCTCCGCCAGCCGGCACGCCAGCGCCTCGCCCCCGTCGACATCGACGACGGACCGATCGTCGAGCCCAAAGGACGCGTGTTCCCACACCGTCTTGATGACGACGCGACACGGGTAGCCTACACCGGCCGTTGTTGCATCCGACCGGCGGACCGGGCCGAGAGGCGAGGTGTGCCAGGAGGGCGTCGGCAAACCGGCGCTCCGCAGCTGCTGTTTCGCGAGGACCTTGTTGGTCGTCAGGACGATCGCCTCGGTCCCGCACCCCGTGTACGGGTGTCCCAGGGTGCCGAGCAGCGCCGGAACCATCGGCATGAGGCGATCGGACCCGCCGAGAGACTCCACGAGATTGAATACGACGGTCGGGCCCATCTCCGCCAGCTGTGCGCCGGCTGTCGCCAGATCGAGCGAGCACGGCATCGACCGCACGTCTGAGGCGAACGTCGACACCGCGTCGTGCACCGTGTCGCGCTGCACCAGCACGTCGCGCTCGGCCGTCGTCGCGTCCTCGGCCGTGGTGTTGTACAGGATGGCGACTCGCATCTATACCGGCAACCCCTGGGCGGCGTCCATGCGGCGTGACGCCGACTGCACGATACCGTCGATCAGCTCGTCATACGGGGTGGACACGGCCGTGCACGGAATCGGCAGATCGGAGTGCTGCGGATGCACGCCGGCGAGCGGGTTCACCTCCACGAATTGGGGATGGCCTCCACGGTCGCATCGGAGAGCGACACGCCCGGCGTCTCGGCACCCAAGCACGCGCCAGGCGCGTAGCGCGATCTGTTCGGCCTCGCGAGCGGCCTCGTCCGAACTGGCAGAAACCAGGCGGTATTCGACCCGGTCTTCGCACTGCTCCTTGTTCAGGTAGGAGTAGACGTCCGGCTGCGCATTCTCGCGCAGCGCGATCTCCAGCGTGCCGAGGACACGCGCGTCCGCTCCGGTGCCCAGCACACCGACCGTGAACTCGCGGCCGGGCAGGAACTCTTCAAC
>CALBET010000290.1 GCA_937888665.1 uncultured Acidobacteriota bacterium | reverse complement strand
CTGTCCCGGTAGAGGTTCGGGGTGTCGGCCACGAGTTGTTCGATGATCGTCTCGTAGTCGGCCCACAGTTCACCACCGTCGGGCGTGGTCATACTGAGAAAGCCGTCGATCGACGACCACCGCCATGCCTCCTCGAGCTGCTCGAAATTGTCGCGTGTGATGAGGTCCAGTGGGGAGTACTTCGTGCTCCCGACGTCGCCGCCATAGCTGCGCCACTCGCCCCCTTGCGTCCCGTATTGCGCCGCGACTGGCGGCGCGGCCACGAGGATCGTCCCGCACGCCACCGCCAGCACCAACCCGCCGGAACTCCGCCCACCAATCGCGCTTGTCATTGCTGTGTGTTTCCTTGGTTGCCAGACGCGCAAACGGTCATCAACGAAATCGTATCGCACTCGTGCGCTGAGCCGAGGATCGGCGGGGCCCTCGCCTCGGGTGCCGCCCGTCGCACGACCGCTGATGGTCACGCGTCCGCGGCTCAGTGATCCAGCACGAGTCCTCTCCCGATGAGCATGCCGGGATCGGCGTCCGGCTTCGGCACGAACTTGTTCAGCCAGCCGCCGGACCAGCTGGCGACATAGACGTTGCCCTCCTGGTCCACGTCAATCTGGTGCGGCCGGAAGAGCCCGCCAGACAGCCCCCCTGGGCCGCCGTAGGCGCCCCACGAGTGTTGCAGCTCGCCGTCGCGGGTATATTTGAGCACCCGGTGGAGGCTGGCCGAGATGACCCAGACTGCGCTGTGCTCGTCGATAAAGACGCCGACGGGATCGGTGATGTCGGGCCATTCCTCGAGGAAGTCGCCATTCTCGGTAAACACCTGGATCCGGTTGTTCCTGCGGTCGGCGACGTAGACGCGATGCTCCCGGTCCACCGCGAGACCATGCACCAGGTCGAACTGACCCGGACCACTGCCGGCCTCGCCCCACTCCATCAGATACTCGCCGTCCGCGTCATATTTGACGACACGGGTGTTCCAGTAGCCGTCGCCGAGCAGGAAACTCCCGTCTGGCAGGAAGGCGAGCACCGCCGGTTCGCCATAGGTGTAGGGACCCGGATGCGGATTGGCCCGCGCCGCCTCCCGGGTCGTCGGGTGATCCGGTTCGCCCAACCGCATCACCAGCTCGCTGCCATCGTTGGTGAACTTCATGACCTGCATGTGGACACCGCGGCCGCCGCCCCGTTCGACCACCCAGACGTGGCGCTCCGGATCGTAGGGGCTGATGTAGACCTGGTGGGGCTTGTTGAAGGTGGCATCCCACTGCGACCAGTTCTCGACGACGTTGCCGTTCCGATCGACGACCACCAGGTAGTTGGAGCTCCCGTCCCGTTCCGTCCCGTCGGCACGCCGATCTCCCCAGACCGCCACGATGATTCGGTCGGGGGTATCCACCGCCACCCCCGACACTTCACCCCAGGTCCACGTGTCGTCGTGATCCGCGGCTGGCTTCCACCAGCCTGGCACAGCCTCGTAGCCGCCGGCCCGTCCATCCCCACCCTTCACGATGGCGCGTGGCGGGTCAGACGCCGGCGCGGGAGCCACGGTCTCGTTGGCGCACGCCGCCAGTCCCGCCAGCCCGGCCGCCGCCAGCGCGGCCAGCGTCCTACGGTGCAGTGTCATGATGTCCTCCTCCGGCGCGGGCCCAACGGCACGGTGGTCACTCCGCGCTATTGCGGCACGGCGAACACGAACAGGGCATTGCCGGCGCGGGGGTTCTTCATCTCGGACAACAAGTCACCGGGCACCACGGGTCGAGTGGGCTGTAGCCCCACCCGTCAAGCGTCCGACGCCAATTGAGCCAATCGCCGGGGTCCGGCTGCTGCAACACCGCATCGGTCACCGGTGACACGGTCGGCGTCT
>CALBET010000289.1 GCA_937888665.1 uncultured Acidobacteriota bacterium | reverse complement strand
GGTGGGGTGTGCCACCGGCTCGGCCAGTCGCGCCGCGAACGGCGGAACCGCTTCGGCCGATGACGTCGCGTCCGCGGGATCCGGTCCAGAGATGGCGGTCAGCACCGCGGCCGCATCGGCCACCGTCAGCGCGAAAGGCCCGATCTGGTCCAGCGACGACGCGAACGCCAGCAAGCCATATCGTGACACGCGTCCGTACGTCGGTTTCAGGCCCACGATTCCGCAGAAGGCGGCAGGCTGCCTGATCGAGCCCCCGGTATCGGAGCCCAATGCGACTGGCGACAGACGCGCGGCCACCGCCGCGGCGGAGCCCCCGCTCGACCCTCCCGGTACGCGGGTCAGATCCCATGGGTTTCGAGTCGGGCCAGACACGGAATGTTCCGTGGTGGAGCCCATGGCGAACTCGTCGCAGTTCGTCTTCCCGATGATGACGGCGCCGGCCGCTCTCAGTCGCTCGATCACCGTCGCCTCATAGGGCGAGACAAATCCGGCCAGGATACGGGAGGACGCCGTGGTCGGCATCCCCCGGGTGCAGATGTTGTCCTTGATCGCGATCGGCACGCCGGCCAGCGGCAACGCGGGGTCTCGGCCGCGTCCGTCCGCGTCTATGGCCGCGGCCTCTTTCAGTGCGTGTTCCCTGGCTACGTGCGTGAACGCGTGGATCGGGTCGTTCTGCGCGGCGATCCGGTCCAGATACATTGCACAGATCTCGACCGCCGTGATGCCGTCGGACATGGCCGCGCGGATGTCGGCCACGGTCTGTATATCGGGCGCCCGCATCACCCGATGACCTTGGGCACGCGGAACAGTCCATTACCGCCCGGGTCCGGCGCGTTCGCCAGCGCCTCGTCTCGCGACATCGATGGTCTCGGAGTGTCCTCGCGCATGACCGGGGCGGACATCACGGGGTTGGTGGTGGCCGGGACGCCGGTGGTGTCGATGTGCTGGAGCCGATCGAAGTACGTGAGGATGTCGCCAAGCTGCCGAGTGAAGCGCTCTGTTTCCGCCTCTGTCAGCTCGAGATGCGCCAGCGCGGCGATCCGTTCGACATCGGCAGGTGTCAACTGTGTGGGCACGGGCTAGATCGTAGTTTCCGGTGCCGCGGTCCGCAACCCCAATCCGTCCGTCGGTTACGTGGTGTCGGTGGATTCGGAGGGCGGGGCTCCGGCATGATAGGAGAATGATCCGCGCGAAGGACTCTGATCATGAGACGTGCGCCACCGTCAGGGGCTGGCGGCGCCCTAGAAGCACGCCGTCATGACAATGCCCAGCGCCGCCGTCGGCGGGATGCCTCGGCGGCCAACATGGCACACGTCTCTTGGTCAGCGTCCGAAGGCGGCGTCGTGAGCGGCGCGTCAGACACGGCCCCACCCAGATCGCTCTTCGGTCGTACCCGCGCGGAAGTAGCGGCTGCGTTGCCCGACCGCGAGCCGGTGGTCTGTCCCTTGTGTCGCGAAGCGCCTGCGCCGCTGGCGACCGATTTTCAAGGGCTGTACCTGGCCCGGTGCCGGCGGTGTCGACTCCAGTTCCACAGTCCGAGACCGGTACTCGAACAGCTGGCGACCGCAGTCTACGGTGCCCACTATCATCGCCCGGACGAGTCTACCGCCGATGCCCGCCATCAGCGCCACTACGCGCACCAACTCGCTCGGCTCGCCGGATATCTCGATTCAGGCCGGCGTCGGGTACTGGATGTTGGGTGCGGTGCGGGCGCATTCATGCGTTTCGCCGAGGGCGCAGGCTGGCAGGTGGACGGGACCGACATGGTGGTGACCGACGCGGCTCGGGCGACCGGCGCGCCTGTTTGGGAAGGCGAGCTCCCGGCGATCGACTTCCGTGGCGTGCAATTCGACGTCGTCCGCTTCAACCACGTCCTGGAGCACACCAGGGATCCGCTGGTCGAACTGCGCTGCGCCAAGGCGCTGGTCGCGCCGGGAGGGATACTGCTGGTCGGTGTCCCGAACGTCGCCGGGTTGAGCCCCTGGCTCAAGAGCTGGCAGAGCCGATTGCGTCTGAAGACGAAGCGATGGCGCCACTACGCGGCGCTGCACCACTTGTGGTTCTTCACGCCGACGACATTGCGCCGCGTGGCCGAGGCCGCCGGGTTCGAGGTTGTTCGTTGGGAAACCCCCGTGATGGGCCGGTCCAACCGGTCCGCGGCGCTGACCGGGCTGTTCCGCGCCGTGCTCGAAACGGGTCGGGCGGGAAGCCTGCTCGACCTCTATGCGCGCGCCCCGCCGACGTCGAGCAGGAACCGCCCCGTGTAGTCTTGCCGTGTTCCGACCGAAAACATGGGTATCAGGCCTATTGGGCGCGGTTGGTAATCGTGCGCCCTGGAGGAATACAACGTGGTGCTGAAGGAAGAGCCGCACGATCCGGCCCGCCAGGCTGAGGCTGAATATACCCTGGAGTATCCAGCCCGTTGCCCGCACTGTGCGGCGGAACTGGAGGCGTTGCGGGTCGCGCGGCTGCTCCGCACGAGGGTCAACTTTACCTCGACGTTACCGCGTCGGGGGCACGTGATCTCCTGCCCGGAGTGCGCGACCATCATCGCCGCAGAACTGGTGGGATTCGCCTAGCAGCCCGTGGTGAAGGTCTTGCGTCGCACCGAGGCGGGCGCTCAGTGAGCGCCCGGACCGCGGTAGGCCTTTTCTCCCGCTTCTATCCGGATCTCGAGCCGGTTGTCCGGAGGCGGCAACGGGCAGGTCGTGTGGGGGTTGAACGCGCATGGCGGGTTGTATGCCCGATTGAAGTCTACAGTCGTCGATCCGTCGGCATCCGGCGCGTCCGCGTACAGAAACCGTGCCGCCGAGTACGTGTCGTCCCCGCTCGTCCCGTCCCGCATGATGAACCAGAGCTGCTGCCCCGAATTGACCGGCAGCATCCGCAACTCCTGCCCCGCCACCGTCAGCGTGACGTAGCCCGTGCTCGTGTACGTCTCGATGTCGCCCAGGATGTTCAGGGTCTTGACGGTCACAGGTTCGGCGTGGGGCGTGAACGTACCGCGTACCCGGTAGGCCTCGTCCACTGGAAACCAGTCGAGGCTGGTGAAGTTCTTGCGAATGTCGGCGTCGGTGTCGCGTACCCGAATGGCCAACCGCTCGCCGCTGAGGTGGACCCACAGCGAGACCGTTCCCAGTGTCACGGTCGGGCGCGTTTCGGCCGGGTAGAGTTGAGCAGTCTCCACCGCCTCGCCGTCGACGGTAAGGCGGCCGTTGGCCGGAGCCCGGACCGTCACGCGTCCGTCACGTAACTCGAAGACTCCCGCCTCGGCCGGGATGTGAGGGACGACGAAGTCCCTGCGCTGACTCGAGCCAAAGCTGGTCTGCCCCTCGCGAAGGAAGAACAGCGCCGAGACGGTGAGCCAGCTATCGTCCGCCTTGAGGCTCGCTTCGCGCTCGGTCCGCCACACTTCGATTTCCGCTTCGTAGTCGTTCGCCGCTCCGCCCAGCGCCGTCACCCCGACGCTGGCGACCAGGGCGGAGGCCGCGAGCCGACGGATGTTCATGGACATGGTGGTATCGAAACACAGTCGGTGGCGGCGGTCAATGTGCCCACGGCTGGGAGGGTATGCCACAATCGTCCTACCGAATCAGCGTCCTACCCGCGGCGCGTCGGGCCGACTGCGGTGGGCACGGCGTGTGGCGGGTCCGACTCCATGACGACGGGGATCACTACAGGATGACGGACGAGCGCCCCCTGTTCCTGCATCCGCCATGGATGGTGGGCATCATGCTGATTCTCGGCGTGGTGTCGCTCATCGTGGGGCTGACGGTTGACCCCTTCTGGTTGGCCATGGGCAGTCCCGCCATCCTGACGCTCTGCGTGTACCTCGGGGCGCGGGTCGCGCTGTCTCTGCGTATGCGCCGACCGCCGACCGCGCGTCCCGACGCGGACCGCGATGACCGGCGATCGGCGGACGACCGGGAGCCCGTCGCCCGCGGCCGTAGTCATGACACAGACCACGACGGCGACTCACGCTGATGCGCCGCGGCCCGGCGTCCGGCCGGCAGCCGTCGCCGGGACGTGGTATCCGGGGTCCGAGGTGGCGCTGCGGGAGGCTGTACTGTCGTGCCTCGCGACCGCGCCGCCGCCACCAGACGGCCACGTCGTGGGCCTCATCGCTCCGCACGCGGGCCTCGTCTATTCGGGGTCGGTTGCCGCTTGCGCGTATCGGGCCGCGGCGCGCGGCGCCTACGACGTCGCGGTGTTGGTGGGACCATCCCACTCTGTCAGATTCGACGGCGTCGCCATTGCGGACCACGCGGCGTTCGACACCCCACTAGGGCCGGCGCCGGTCGCGACCGACGTCGCGGCGCGGCTGCTGGACGCCTCCTGCATCAGGCGGCATCCGACCGCGCACGAACGGGAACACTCGCTCGAAATGCAGTTGCCGTTCTTGCGCCATCTGCTGCCGCGCACGCCGATCGTGCCGCTGCTCATCGGGTGTCAGGAGCGGGATACCATTCTCGCGCTCGCCGATACGTTGGCGGAGGTTCTGGCCGAGATGGCCCCCTTACTCGTGGCCAGCACGGACCTCTCGCATTTCTTCGAGGCGCGCCGCGCGGCCGAGCTGGACCAGGTGGTCATCGACCATGTGACCCGATACGACCCGGACGGGCTGCTGGCCCATTACGAGCGGTACCCGCTGCACGAACGTGGACGACACGTCGCCTGTGGTGGCGGGGCGGCGGTGGCCGTGATGAAAGCGGCTGCGGCGCTTGGCGCGCGGGACGCTCGAGTGCTCAGATATGCCGACTCTGGGGATGTGTCCGGCGACAAGAGTGCGGTGGTCGGGTATCTCGCCGCGGCACTGTTGAAGGATTGAGCCCGACGACCGCGTGTGGTCGCCTCGATACGACGAATGCTCGAGACACACGAACAACAGGCGCTGTTCACGCTCGCCCGTGCCGCAATTGCCGCGCGCCTCCAGGGCCGACCGCTTGAGGCCCGCGGCACCCCAGCGGCCCACGGCGCCCTTGCGTGGCGCACCGGCGCGTTCGTCACGCTGACGCGTGAGGGACGGCTCCGGGGGTGCATCGGGTCCGTGGAACGTGACGAGCGGCTGGTCGATGTCGTCGCCCGCTGCGCTGCGGAGGCCGCGACTCGCGACCCGCGGTTCCCGGCGTTGCGGCTGGCCGAGCTGGACGAGGTCGACCTGGAGATTTCCGTGGTCGGTCCCTTTGAGCGGGTCGACGACGTGGCAACGATCGCGGTGGGGCGTCATGGCCTGGTCGTGGAACAGGGCGTGCGCCGGGGCTTGTTACTGCCGCAGGTGGCCGCCGAACACGGCTGGGATCGGGACACTTTTCTCAACCAGGCCTGCGTGAAGGCAGGCCTCACTGAAGACGCCTGGCGAGAGGCGGCTGTCATCTACGCGTTCGAGGCGTACGTCTTCAGGGAGTGAACGGCCCTCAGGATGCTTCGCCGGTCATCAGTTCTCGCAGCACTCTGAGGTTTTCGAGATCCATCGGGTCGGCGTCGATCGCGGCGGTTGTGCCCGAGCGTTCTTTCGGGGTCTCCAGCACCATCGGCAGCGCCTGCATCCGCGGGTCCCTGAGCAGACGCCGGAAGGCGCCGAGCCCGACATGACCACTGCCGATGTGCGTGTGTCGATCGACCCGGCTGCCGAGAGGGGTCTTCGAGTCGTTCAGATGGATCGCCCTTATGCGGTCGAGTCCTACCTGTTGCTCAAGTTGTGCCATGGTGTCGGCATAGCTCTTGTCTGAGCCCAGGTCATATCCAGCCGCCAGCAGATGGCAGGTGTCCAGGCACAATCCGATCGGCGGCGTTCCGCGCGCCTCGGCGTCCGTGATGATTGCGCCCAGCTGTTCGAAGGTGTGGCCGAGGTTGGTGCCCTGACCGGCGGTGTGCTCGAGGAGCAGCATGGTCTGCTGGTTCGCCCGCTCGCTCAGTACGGCGACGATCCCCTGCGCGATCCGGGTCAGGCCTGCCCTCTCCGAGGTGGTCGTGTACGAGCCTGGGTGCAGCACGACGCCGAGGAGCCCCAAGGCTTCGGCCCGGTCCAGCTCTTCGCCGAGCGCGGTGCGAGACCGCGTCTGCAACGCACCGTCCGGACTTCCGAGGTTGATCAGATAGCTGGCGTGCGCCAGCACCGGCCGCACGTCCAGTTCGACGCAGGCCTGACGGAATGCGGCGATTTCCGGGTCCGGGAGGGGCCTCGCTCGCCACTGCCCCGACGACGTCGTAAAAATCTGCAACGTGTCGCAGCCGGCGGCGTGGGCACGTTCGACCGCCTTGGGAAGGCCGCCGACGATCGACATGTGAGCTCCGAGTCTGGGCACGGTCTGATCGTGAAGCAAACCGGACGGTCCGGCAAGTTGGCGCAGCCACGGCCGACGTTGAGTGGTGCAGCAGGAGCACGGCCGCCGGCTCGCTTGCGCCAGCCTCGAACGGTGGGGGACAATCAAGATTTCCCCACGGGCCACAAGACCCCAAAGCCGCCCTCCGGGCAGCATGATCACGGAAAATCGTACATGAACACTGAGAACAGCTTTGGCACCCGAACATCCCTGTCGGTAGGCGATACCCCCGTCGCGTTTTACAGCCTGGAGAGGCTGGAGCGCGCCGGATTCCCCGGTGTGGCCCGTCTGCCGTACTCACTGAAGATTCTGCTGGAGAACCTGCTTCGCCGCGAGGATGGCCGCAGCGTGACCGCCGAGGACATCCAGGCGCTGGCCTCCTGGGACCCGAAGGCCAGCAAGACGAAGGAAATCGCGTTCATGCCGGCGCGGGTGCTGCTGCAGGACTTCACCGGCGTGCCTGCGGTCGTGGATCTGGCGGCCATGCGCGACGGCGTCGCCAGACTCGGCGGCAATCCGGACCAGATCAACCCGTTGCAGCCGGCCGAGCTCGTCATAGACCACTCCGTGCAGGTCGACCACTTTCGCGAGACCAATTCATTCGATCTGAACGCGCAGCTGGAGTTCTCGCGGAACAAGGAGCGGTACGCGTTTCTCAAGTGGGGCCAACAGGCGTTCGACAACTTCCGGGTCGTGCCACCTGACACCGGCATCGTGCACCAGGTCAACCTCGAGTACCTGGCCCGTGTCGTGTGTCTCGACGGCACCGGCGACGACGCGATGGCCTATCCAGACACCCTCGTCGGGACCGATTCCCACACGACGATGGTCAACGGGCTTGGCGTGGTCGGGTGGGGTGTGGGCGGTATCGAGGCCGAGGCCGCCATGCTCGGTCAGCCGATTTCGATGCTCATCCCGGAAGTGGTCGGGTTCAAGTTGAGTGGTCGACTCCCGCAGGGGACGACCGCGACGGACCTGGTGCTGACCATTACGGAGCGGCTCCGCCAGCACGGCGTCGTTGGCAAGTTCGTCGAGTTCTTCGGGCCTGGGCTGGCATCGCTCTCGCTGGCGGACCGCGCCACGCTGGGGAACATGTCGCCCGAGTATGGTTCGACCGTCGCCATTTGTCCGATTGACCAGATGACGCTCGACTACCTGACGTTGACCGGTCGGGCTGCGCGGCAGGTGGCACTCGTCGAAGCCTATGCCAAGGCGCAAGGCCTGTTCGGGACGGGAGGTCAGGAGCCGGTCTACGCCACCGTCGTGGAATTTGACCTGGCGTCGGTCGTGCCCAGTATCGCGGGCCCCAAGCGCCCGCAGGACCGGGTGTCGCTGGATGAGGCGAAGACGGCCTTTGACGGCGCCTTGGATGGTCTGTTGGGCGGGCGCCCGAGGCCGGTCGGCTCCACCAACGGGAACGGGGTCGGTTTGGAGCATGGCGCCGTGGTGATCGCGGCCATCACCAGTTGCACGAACACCTCGAACCCTAGCGTCATGATCGCCGCCGGGCTGCTGGCCCAGAAGGCCGTGGCGCGTGGGTTGACGCCGAAGCCGTGGGTCAAGACGACGCTGGCGCCAGGCTCGATGGTGGTGACGGAGTACCTTGAGGCCGCCGGCTTGATGGCGCCGCTCGCCGCCCTTGGTTTCAGGCTGGTCGGTTACGGGTGCACGACCTGCATCGGGAACAGCGGCCCGCTGCCGGACGACGTGTCGGCTGAAGTACGGGCGCGAGACCTGGTCGTCACGTCGGTGCTCAGTGGGAACCGGAACTTCGAGGGGCGCGTGCAGTCGCAGGTACGCGCCAACTACCTGGCGTCGCCGCCGCTGGTGGTGGCCTACGCGTTGGCTGGACGGATGACGACGGACCTCACCACGGAGCCCCTTGGCCAGGACCGTGACGGCATGGATGTCTTTCTCCGCGACGTGTGGCCGTCGGCCGAAGAGGTGCAAACCGCGATGGCGGCGGCGGTGCGGACCGAACAGTTCACCTCGAAATACGCCAGCGTTTTCGACGGCGATGAGCGGTGGCGCGGGCTGCCTGCGCCCGGTGGACAACGGTTCGCGTGGGACGATGCGTCCACCTACGTCCGCAGTCCGCCGTTCTTTGAGAACCTGACGCTAGAACCAGAGCCGCTGGCCGATGTTGTGGGGGCCCGCGTGCTGGCCACCCTCGGCGACAGCGTGACGACGGACCACATCTCACCGGCCGGCACGATTCCAGCGGACGGCCCGGCCGGGAGGTATCTGGTGTCGTGCGGCGTCGATCCGAAGGACTTCAATTCGTTCGGGAGTCGGCGAGGCAACCACGAAGTGATGATGCGTGGCACGTTCGCGAACATCCGGCTTCGGAATCAGCTTGCTCCCGGCACCGAGGGCGGCTGGACCCGGTATCAGCCTGATGACGAGCAAATGAGCATCTACGATGCCGCCATGCGCTACAAAGCGGCCGGCGTCCCGCTCGTCATTTTGGCCGGCACGGAGTACGGCTCCGGGTCTTCTCGCGACTGGGCGGCCAAGGGCACCATGCTCCTGGGCGTCCGTGCCGTGATCGCGGCGAGCTTCGAGCGCATCCACCGAAGCAACCTGGTCTTCATGGGGGTCCTGCCGCTGGAGTTCGCCGAGGGCGAGAGCGCTGAGTCGCTTCAGCTGACCGGTCGCGAGACGTTCGACATCACGGGGGTGTCCGATAGCCTGGCGCCTCGCGGGAACGCGGCGGTGCGCGCCGTCGCGCCGGATGGCGCGGTGACCGAATTCACTGCGAAAGTGCGCATCGACACGCCAGACGAGATCACCTACTACCAACACGGCGGTATCCTGCCCTACGTGCTGCGCGAGCTCGTGCGAGACGCGAGTTGAGAATGGCGTTCAACGCCTTGACCGCGCCGGCGGCCGCCGCCACCCGATCCACCGCTACCTCTGCGGCCATCGTGGCCATCTTGACGACTCCGACCATCATCATGACGACAGCGACCGCCACCGCACAGGATGCCGCACCGGCTGCGGACCAGATTGAGTGGGACCTCAGCGAGATTTACCCAAGCTTCGAGGTCTGGGACACCACCCGGGGACAGCTCGCGGCGCAGGTCGACGCGCTCGCCGCCTATCGAGGAAGACTGGGCGAGAGCGCGGAGACGCTGCGGGAGGCGTTTGACGCGATCAGCGGTACGGAGAAAGAGCTCTCGCGGCTCTACGTCTTCGCGTTCTTGAAGGCCGATGAGGACCGCCGCGTGTCGGAGGACCAGGAACGTCGCGGGCTGGCGGCCGCGCTGCTGTCAGATTTCGGTGAAGCGGTGGCCTTCCTGTCTCCGGAGCTGCTCAGCGTCGGGTCCGCGACCGTCGAGCGGTATCTGGCGGAGGAGCCAGGCCTCGCCAAGCACGCGTTCAACATCCGAAACATCTTGCGGCAAGAGCCGCATACATTGTCGGACGAGTCGGAACAGGTGATCGCGGCGACCGGTCCGGTGGTGCAGGGCGCGGAGCGGATCTACGCCATGCTGACCAGTTCCGACCTGCCGTTTCCGAAGGTGACGCTGTCCACCGGCGAGGAGATCACGCTTGACCAGGCTGCGTATTCGCTGCACCGGGCGTCTCCCAACCGTGAGGATCGTAAGCTCGTGTTCGACACGTTCTGGGCTGCGTGGAAGGTCTACGAGACATCGATCGGGCAAACGCTCGACACGCAGGTGAAGGCGCACGTGTTCCAGGCGAAGGTGCGCCACTATGAGAGCGCGCTCGACGCGGCCCTGTCTGGTCCCAACATTCCGACAGCCGTCTATCACACGCTCGTCGAGGCCGCCCATCGGCACCTCCCGTCTCTGCACCGCTACTTCAAGATTCGGCAACGGATGCTCGGGTTGGACGACCTGCACTACTACGACATCTATCCGTCGCTGGTCGCCTCCGAGCGAACCTTTGACATCGAGGAATCCAAAACGCTGACCCTCGCCTCGGCGGCGCCGTTGGGTGCGCACTACTTGGACCTGCTGCGGGAGGGATTCACCGGAAGCTGGATGCATGTCTATCCGCAGGCGGGCAAGGCGCCGGGCGCCTATATGTACGGCAGCGTGTATGACCTACACCCGTTCCTCCTGCTGAACCACAACGGGCAGTTCAACGATGTGTCGACATTCACCCATGAGTGGGGACACGCCATTCACACGATGCTGTCCACGGAGCACAATCCGTACGAGACGTCGAGCTACGCGACGTTTACGGCCGAGATCGCGTCGACGACCAACGAGGTCCTGCTGCAGGAGTACATGCTGGGGCAGGACATTTCAGACGACGAGCGACTGTTCTATCTCGGCACGGCCCTCGAGGCGGCACGCGGCACCTTTTTCAGACAGGTGATGTTCGCCGAGTTCGAACTGAAGATTCACGAGATGGTCGAAGCGGGTGAGGCGCTGTCGGGCCAAAAGATGAGCCAGGTCTATGAAGGGCTGCTCCGGCAATACCATGGCGCCGACGACAATGTGCTCGCCATTGATCCGGCTTATGCGGTCGAGTGGGCGTTTATCCCGCATTTTTATCGCAACTTCTACGTCTTCCAGTACGCCACATCGATTGCCGGTGGTACGATGTTCGCCGAACGGTTCCTGACCGGTGACGAGCAGGCGCGGGACGACTATCTCGCCGTGCTTTCCGCCGGCGGGTCACGGTACGCCTACGAGCTCCTCCAGGAGTACGGCATCGACCTCGCTACCGATGCGCCCTACGACGCGTTGATCGCCCGGATGGACCGCGTCATGGATCAGATCGAGACGATCCTCGACCGGCAACCCCGTGCGTAAACGGGGCTGTGCCCAGAACCCCACGCGGCCGCTGCTTCCCGGTCTGCGCCGATTGACACGTCCCCAGGCGCGCCATACAGTGAGCCGACCGGCTCCAGCGCGTCTTTGGCTGGCGCGGGGGTTCGGGGCGCCGCCCCGTCGAAGGCTGGCGCGCGACAATGCGCGCCGCGCGGCGGCGGAGTGGGGCCTGCGGGGTCCCCGCGCAGCGGCCGCGGGGGTTCGGGGCGCAGCCCAGTCTCAAAGAGGACCGGCGATGAGGATCTTGATCTCCGTGTCGGCGGCGGCGCTGGTGCTCTGTGGAGGAACGGCGCGTGCGGCACAGGAGGACGCGCCGCCCACATTTGCGAAACACATCGCGCCGATCCTGTACGAGAATTGTGTGACGTGCCATCGGCCGAACAACATCGCGCCGATGTCTCTTTTCGAGTACTCCGACGCCCGTCCCTGGGCACGCTCCATCAAAGACATGGTCGTGGCTCGGGAGATGCCTCCCTGGCCCGCTGATCCGAAGAACAGCCTCAAGTTCCGAAATGAGCGCTACCTGGCGCAAGCGGACATCGACACGATTGCGGCGTGGGTCGACGCTGGTGCCCCGAAGGGCAACGACGCCGACATGCCGGTGAAGCCGGCGTTCCCCGACGGATGGACCTACGAGGGAGGCGAGCCGGACTACGTCTTTGACCTACCGGTGGAGTACACGATCGCGGCCGAGGGCGAAGAGGACTATATCGACTTCTATTCGGCGATGCCGTGGGATGAGGATCGGTTTGCCGAGGTGCTCGAGTTGCGTCCCAGTGACTTCCGGGTGGTGCACCACTCGGGGGCCTACACGGTGGATCTGCCTTGGGGGACCCAGGTTCTCGACGGGGTGCTGCACGACCTGGATGGGAACTCGTTGCTGCGTGCGCCCCTGCCGACTCCGCCGGCCGTCGAGGAGACCGCCGGGGCGGAAGCGACGGGTCGCGTGGCACAACGCGTCTTCAACGAGGTGAACCTGCCCGGCGCGAGCAAACTGCTGTCCTATGTTCCGGGCCGAGGCGTCGAACAGCACCGTCCTGGAACGGGAAAACGCCTGGCGGCCGACAAGTGGATTCGCTGGACCATGCACTACAACCCGATCGGGGTGGAGGCGACCGAACGGAGCAAACTCGGCATCTGGTTCAATACGGAACCGGTCACGCATGAGGTGCTGACGCGGCAGGCCGGGAACGCCTTTCCTACGGATCCGTTCGGCAACGACATCTATATCGTGCAGGGCGAAGAAGTGAAGCCGACAACGGATCCAGAGACCGGGCGGGTTCGATCCGGTCGGATTCCGAACATCCCGCCTTACGAGGACGATTGGAAGATCACAGGCATTACGCCGATCACGGAACCGATCACGCTCTACGGCCTGTCGCCGCACATGCATCTGCGCGGGAAGAGCCTGCGGTGGGTGGTGACGTATCCGGACGGCCGCGAGGAGACGATTCTCGACGTGCCGAAGTTCGATTTCAACTGGCAGATCCACTACGAGTTGGCGGAGCCGCTCCATCTGCCGGCTGGCAGCAAGATCAGCGGCATCGGGGTCTACGACAACTCACTCGGCAATCGCTGGAATCCCGGGCCACATCTGGAGGTCTACTGGGGACAGCAGAGCTGGGACGAAATGTATCAAGCGTTCACGGTGTACACGGTAGAGAGCCAGGACCTCACCAAGCAGCCCAGCACCAACGAGGAGTAGCGACGCATCGGACCCACCGCGGAATTGTCCCCGACGCCGGCGCCTCTAGACCCGTTTCGCGGCCTGGCGGGCGGTCGCACCCGGGCATCGTGGTGGCACTCGTAGCAAGGGGCCTTCCGGCCCGCCTGGAGAACCGTGTGACACCTGGTCGGACGTGGCAGGTTGCGACGTGGGTTCTGATGATGGGAGCCAGCCTGGTCCCAGGAGCGTCATCCGCTCAGCCGCCACAACAGCGGCCAGAAGGCCAGATTCCAGATCGCGGTCGCCCGACCGAGCGTGGCGACGAGATTCCGCTCTTCGACTACGACGCGTACTTTCCGGGCACCTGGGAGTTCGAGTGGCGCGTCCCTGAGAGTCCGCTGGGCGCCGGTGGCTTGATCGAAGGGACGGAGGTCTACGAGCCCGGTCTAGACGGGCGTTACTACACCAGCCGAATCGTCGCCCGAGGCCCGGACGGCGAATTCACGGCCGACTCGAGCATCGTCTATCTCGCCGAACAGAAGACGTTCAGCCGCTACGAGGTCGACAGCCGCGGTTTCGACCTGTTCAAGGCCGGTCGCATCGGCGGTGACCTCGGCGGCTTCTACACCGTGCACTACGAGACGCCGCCGTTCGACGTGAACGGCCAGCAAGTGCAGCTCCGGATGACGACCCGACTGGTGTCACCGGTGAACTACCGAGTCGAGTCACGCATCTCCATCGACGGGGGACCGTTCACCAACTACGGCAATGCCTGGTGGACCAAGAATGTTCCAGGCGTGACCGCGCCGCGGTAGGGCCACCATGATGACAACGCCGACCCTGTTGACCACAATCCGGACGCTGGCGCTCGTTCTGGCCATCCTCCTGGCGTCCAGCGGCCTCCCCCGGCTGGCTGCTCAGACGCTGCCGGTCGTCATGACGGTCGGGTGCGTGGAGACGGGCGGTCGTGGCGGCTTCACCCTGATCCGCGCCACCGAGCCGACGGCGATTGAAGAGCGGGTTCCGGACCAGCCGCCACCCGATGCTTCTCTGGGCAACCAGACGCTCACGCTCGTGGGCACGCTCGACGAGTTCGGGGTGCCGGCCCATGTGGGGCACAAGGTCTGGGCCAAGGGGTTGCTCAACCCGGGCGAGCCAGTCCCCCTGCTCAATCTGACGTCGATCACCCACCTGTCGCCGTCGTGCGAATAGGCCGCGATCTCAGAGCATCGGTGGATTGAAGGAACGCCGTATCGACATACGCAAGAGTGCCATGGAGGCCGGTAGTGTACGCGACCACGTCAACGTGATCAGGGAGTAACGGCCGCAGTGCCCCAGGCCACGAACAGGGCCAGTCGGTCGCGGCGACGTGCGCGATGGCAGCAGCGGGGCGTACAGGCGTCGGGAGACTGAGGAATGCGCCGTGACCATCATATCGCTTGCGCGACGCGTGCCGACCTGAAGGCACTCGTCGAGGTCCATCTGGAAGCGTTCCCAGATTTCTTCCTCAGCAAGATTGGCAAGCGGTTCTTAACCGTCTATTACCAAAGCGTTGCGACGTATCCACAGGGCTGTGTGCTTGTGTTGTACTCGGCGAATAGTCGACTTGTCGGGTTTATTTCTGGCTTCAAGTATCCAGACGGGTTCTATCGCCATTTCAAAAAGCGGAAAATGGCGATTGCTGTTGCACTTGCCATTGGTCTGCTAAAGCGTCCGTATTTGTTGCCTCGTGTCGTGTTTCATGCACGTTGTGGCGGAAAGAAATCTGTCGCCATGTCGGAGGACGAAAATTTCGTAGAACTTTCCGCTCTCGCAGTGGATCCGGGAGGGCAAAGTGCGGGCGTCGGACAGGCCCTACATGCCGCATTTGAAGATTGGGCCGTGGCGAGCGGCGCACATGGCATCTATCTAACCACGGATGTGGAGCGGAATGAGCTGGCGAGAAATTTCTATGCTAAGCGAGGCTATCGGGAGATCCGCAAGATCGTGACACCGATACGACGATCGATGAGCGTGTTTGCGAAAGTCTTTCGAGAGAGCGGGTTCAGTTACATCAACGAATCTTCTCGGTAACTATGCATGAAGACACCGGGTGGAAATCCAGGCGGGGCTCTCGACCGGTCCGTCTCTTCGCTCGAAGAATCCGTCATCAAGCGACTGGATCAAGCGGGCACCCGAGCGGGCTCATCGGGCGACTGGTAGAATCCCGTGAGCGTCAGATGGCTGTCACCCAACCGCGGGACGTCCGCCGACGCGGCTATCCGTTTCGCGGCGCCCGAGCGGCAAGGCGCTAAGGGCCCATGGCCGAGGTCGGTGCCAGGGGCTGTGCGCGCGGGGTTACGGGCGGTCACGTTCGAGCCGATCGCTCGATGTTTTGTGATCTGTGGATCTTGATTCGAACCATGAAAACCGTGGTCGCGCTGCGCGGACGGTGATCCCACCGAGCGAGGTACCGGCGGGCGCGGTGCCGGCACGCGAGAGGGTGGCGATTGTCGTACCGTGCCGGAACGAGGCGACACGGATCACCCTGTTGCTGGACGGGGTCCGCGCGCAGGAGGTGTCGGTCGACGATATCGTCGTCGTCGACACCGGGTCGACAGATGCGACCCGGGACATCGTGGCCCAGTATCAGCGGAGCCACCAAGACCTGCCGCTGACCTGCTTGCTGCGTTCCGGCATCAGCGTGGCGGCGGCCCTGAATGTGGCGATCGAGGTGGCCCAGGGTGAGATCATCATGCGGCTGGACGGGCACTGCCGACCGCGTCCGGACTACGTCCGTGGCACCCTCGCAGTCCTGCGCGCCACTGGCGCCGGTGTCGTCGGTGGAGCATGGGAGATCGTCCCGGGCGCTCCAACGCGTTGCGCCGAAGCGATCGCTCATGCCGTGTCCCATCCACTGGGCGCCGGCGACGCCGCGTATCGGACCGCGCGCGTGTCCGATGGGCGGATGGCGGTCGACACCGTGCCCTTTGGATCGTTTCGGAAGACGACCTGGCAGGCGCTTGGCGGGTTCGACGAGGCGCTGCTCACGAACGAGGACTACGAGTTCAACTATCGAGCCCGGTCGATGGGGCTGAGGGTCGTCCTCGACCCAGATTTACGATGCACATACTTCGCGCGCGGCACGTTGAGCAAGCTGGCGCGGCAGTACTTTCGCTACGGATGGTGGAAGGCGAGGATGTTGAGGCGGCATCCCAGTTCGCTTCGTTGGCGGCAACTGTTGCCCGCGACGCTCGTCCCGTTGCTCGGGGGCGTACTGGTCGCAGTTCTGGCGTGGCCGGTGTGGTGGGTGGT
>CALBET010000288.1 GCA_937888665.1 uncultured Acidobacteriota bacterium | reverse complement strand
TACGTCGCGGAAGTTCAATCCGGTGAAACGGACCTGAATCAAGACCTCTCCGGCGGAGAGGTGGGGCCGTTCGAGTGATGTCACGGATAGCCGGTCCAGCACACCAGCGGGGTCAGCCTGCACGCGATAGAAACCCTCCGTGGGGAGCCTGGCTGCCGGGTCTTGAGCCGTCACCCGTCGAATCCGGGCAACGTAACGCTGGCCACCACGGTAGGCAACGAGAGGCTCATCAGCTGGAGCCAGCAGGGCCGCGGCGAGATCGTCCTCTGGACCGGGTCCATCCAATTCAAGATCGACGAGGGTACACCGCAGGTCAGGGTGCTCAAGGGCAGCCGTTCGCCCGAGTCCCCAGGCGAGCGACTGCACAGGTGAGACGGATTCAGCCAGCACCGACTGCGCCCCGCGCGTGACGATCCAGAGCCGCGGGCTATCTTCCCCCGTGGGCAGGGCCTGGATCAGATGGAGCAGGCTGCCACAGGCGAGGACCGTGTCGGTCTCCAGCGAGCCGGTTGTGTCGCCTCCTGGGAGGGTCGCGCGCATGTTCCAGAGGTGGACCACGGAACGCGGCGCGGGTCGGCCGCCTGAGCACGCGTCGGTCAGGAGGCGCTCGTAGTCGGCTGGCTCGTGTGGCCGGATGTAGTATCGATCGCCGGTGGCCTCGAATTCCGCGCCGGGTTGCACGAGGACACACCGTTCCCCTTCCCGTTCGAGTCGTTGGCTCAGCGCGTCTCCGACACCGTCTTCGTCGGTGAAGACCATCCACGCGCCCGGCGCGGCCGGCTGCGGCGCGACCGCCCGCAATTCGCCCCAATACACCTCGTGCAACTCGTGATCGGTCGTCTGAGGGATGCTGTCCACCCGGAACGGCGCGGCCCGAAACCCCTGGATGTCAGCGACCGGACCGCCGTTCTCGTCGATGAGACGAAAGTCGACGCGCAGCATCTGTGGTGAGTCGGACGCCGCGGCGCGCACCCGGCAGTGACACCATACTGCCGCACCGGGACGCGAATGGATGCGGACCTTGTCGATCCCGATCGGCAAAAACGTGCTGTCACCGCTGCGTTGGGCGATCACCGGTAACACCGTCTGCAGACACGCATCAAGCAGCGCGGGATGCAGCGCGTAGCCGTCGACGGCGATCTCGGCAGACAGCTCGATCCGCCCGAGCGCTTCACCGTCCCCAAGCCAGAGGCTGCGCAGCCCGCGAAACGCAGGGCCGTAGTCCAGGCCGCGTTCACTCGCCCTCTCATACAGCTCGGTGTCGTCAAGCGTGGCGCGGGTACAGGCCGCGCGCAGGAACTCGACGGAGACGGGTTCGCGCTGGGACTCTTGCGTGTCACGTATCGCGGTAGCCGTTGCGCGCAGTGCCCACGCCTCGGTTGATCCATCCGCGCCGCGACTATAGAGCTCGAGCGCCGGCGCGGCGCCCTCGGTTTGGCGGACCACCGTGTGGAGCCACACCCCGGAGCCTGCGGTAGGCAACGTGACTGGGTCGTGGATTTCGAGGTCGGAGACGGACCGTGGGCCGTCAATTTCCTGTGCCGCCGCCCACAGCACCTCGACGAACGCGCTCATCGGGAGGCGCACGCCGTCGGCCACGCGGTGGTCGCGCAGGTACGCGAATTGCGGTCGACCCAGGTCGGTAGCGAAATACAAGGTCGGACCGACGACATCGATCCGTTCCCCAAGGAGCGGGGACTCGCAGTGGGCCGAGAGCGGGCCGTGACTTGCTGAGGTGGCCTCGACCCAGTGGCGACGCCCCTCGAAAGGTGTGAGCGGGAGCGGCACTCGCCAGTGATCGGCGTCGCCGTTGAAGTGCTCCCAGTCAATCGCGACGCCGTGGGCGTACAACCGCGCGACGGTTTCCGCAACGCTGGCCCATTCGTCGACACCGTGAGCGAGCGGTGCCAGCCAGAGTTCATCCTGTCGTGGGGCCTGACGCGATGACCCAAGGTCCGTGAACGTCGACCCTGGGCCTATCTCAAGGAAGATATTGCAGCCGAGTTCAGACAGGGTGTCGACGTCGGCGAGGGTGACAGCCGGACCTGAAGCGACGACGTGACACGGTCCATCACTTGCGGAGACCGAGGGCCCGGACGATGCGCGCGTTTTACGCACCGGCGTCACCTCGTTGGGCGTCGCGTGGCTCGTCGCCATCGCGCCACCGGGCATCGCCTCCATCAACGGGCCGCGCTCGACGACTACGCGCAATGCGTCCTCCAGTGTCAGGGCTCCGGCGGCACACGCCGCTGCGTACTCTCCAACGCCGTGCCCGCACACCGCATGTGGCTCGACCCCCCACGCCCGCCACATGCGCAGCAGGCCATACTCGACGGCAAACAGCACCGGAGGGTCGTACACCATCTCCTCGAGGGTCGCATGTTCCTGGGGCTGGGCCGGGAAGAGGAGTTCGAGCAACGACCGATCGAGCAGCGGCCGCAGCGACACGTCGCACTGCTCGATGGCCGATCGGAAGTCTCGCTGACTCTCGAACAACCGTCGAGCGAGGCCGGTAGCGGGCGCGCCCCACCCAGGGAACAAGAAGGCGATCTTGGGCGCCGCGACATCGCGCGTGTCGCTTCGCCACACCCCCGTGCCGGCCCCCGCGTCTTCCGTCGACTCGAGCGCCGCGGCGAGCGCCGGCGTCGACGCCGCACAGACGCTCAGCCGATGGTCAAAATGGACGCGCCCCGCGTTGGCGGTATAGCAGATGTCGGCGATCGGCAGCCCAGGGTGATCGGCGAGGTGCCGTCGGTAGCGTTCGGACAGTTCGTCAAGCGAGGCCACCGAGCGCGCCGACATGGTGAACACGCGAGGTGAAGACCCGGTCTCGGCACGCGTTGGGGACGCGGGCGGCTCCTCGATAATCATGTGGCAATTGGTGCCACCGAAGCCGAATGAACTCACGCCGGCGCGGCGCGGCCCATCGCCCAGCGGCCAGTCCCGGAGTTCGGCATTCACATACACCGGGCTCGCCTGGAAATTGATCCGCGGATTCGGGGTCTCGAAGTTGATA
>CALBET010000287.1 GCA_937888665.1 uncultured Acidobacteriota bacterium | reverse complement strand
CCATCGACCACGATCGAGTGGGGTGTGTCGAACTTTCCGGGACCGGTGCCGAGACCGCCCCACGACGTCATCAGCGTCCCGGACCGGTCGAATTTCAGCAGGCGCGGTTCACCGCGGCCGTGGCCGACGAGGATGAAGATTTCACCGGCCGCGTTCACGGTCAAATCGGTCGGCTCGTTCAACAGGCCATCGGTGGCCTCGCCCGGCTTCCCATGGGTGCCGATGGTCATCAGCACCTCACCGTCCTGGTTCAGCTTCCTGACGGTGTGACCGTTGACGTCCGTCGTCCAGATGTTCCCCTCAGGGTCGAGCCGCATCCCGTGCGGCCTGACGTACTCCCCCTCGCCGAACGCGCGCACGAAGCTGCCATCGGGATTGAACTCCAGCAACGGGTGTGGCCCGCGGTTGAAGACCAGCAACGTGTTCTTCGGGGTCCAGACCACACTGGACGGAGCCCCCATTTCGATGTCCGCCGGTATCTGCAACCCGTGCGGCACCGGTTTATACCCAAGATCCGGCGCGTCTTCCATCTGGGCGGGATCCGGCGCGTCCAGCACCTGGGCACCCGCGAGGGTCGAGAGCCCCAGCGTCAACGCAACACTGAGCGCGAGGGGTGCGAGCGTTCGGGCAACGCGACCTGATAGCAACATGGTGGCTCCTCGAAAAATATGATCGTGAATCGCCTGCATTGTAGCACCCAGCCCCTCCCGGTCAGGGGCGGCGCTGCCCTCCTGGGAGCGGGTTCTTGATACACTCGGTGGCTATGGGGAGAACTACCGAGATGAGAAAGTTCGTGCCGGTCACGCTCGCCGCCGTGTGTGCCGTCACGCTGATGGCCTGGACGTCGGCGTCGACCGCAGGGGCGACGGCCGCGGCGGAAGAGACCATCACGGGGAGACTTGTGGAGTCAGGCTGTGCCGCCATGGGGAGCGCCGAGCCCAGCACGGAGCACGTGGCCTGCATGGTGCGCTGTGCGAAGAACGGCGACCCGATCGGGATTCTGACCGACGACGGCATCGTCACCATCACCGGCAACTGGGCCGCCACTCACGCCGACGAACTCAGCGAGATGATGGCCAAGCAGGTGCGCGCAACCGGCGAGACGAGCCAAGCCGGCGACGAGACCCTACTGGAGGTTTCGACGATCGAGCTGGCGCGCTAGCCCGGGGTTCACGGAAGCCGGAAGACAAACAGCATGTTGCCGCGGCCGGGCTGCTGAATCTCCGGCGTGAGCCCGCGGAAGTTGACCCCGCCCCCGGCCGCAATGGCGATGTATTGCACGCCGTCGTGCATGTAGGAGACCGGATACCCACCCGCACTCGAGTTCAGAATCTGTTCCCACCGGATGTCTCCGGTCCGCGCATCAAACGCGCGGAAGCGCCGGGCGTCGTCGGTCACGAACACCAGCCCACCGCCAGTCGTCAGCACCGAGCCACCGAATCCCGCTCGCTGGCGATGCACCCACAAGGTTTCGCCCGTGCTCAGATCGACCGCCGTGAACTGCCCGATCTGACCGTCACTGTCCGGGGTCTCGGCGAGGGCGACGCGCGCCGAGCCGTGGTGCGCCCCGGGGCGCAGCGTGAACTCGTTGAGCGTCACTTCATTGCAGGTGTTGTTGGTCGGCGCATAGAGCGCGTTGGTCCCGGGGTGATAGGCCGTCGCCTGCCAGTTGATCCCGCCGGTCAGGCTGGGGCACACGAAGACCGGTTCCCCGACCTTCCGCAGCTTCAGCGCTGGGTTCAGCAGGACCCGCCGGCTCTCCGCATCGATGTCGACGACGACATTCTGGAAGTTGGTGGGTCGAGCCCACAGGAAATCTCCGGTGGCGGCATCCAGCGCCCAGACGATGCCGGTCTTGCCGGGGATTCCGGTCACGATCTTTCGAGGTTCACCCGGCGTGACCGACGTGTTCATCCACTGGACCGCATCGGCCCTCGGCGCCACGACCGTCTCGACGATCATCCGTGCGAACGGATGGTCGAGATCCCACTCATCGTTGGGAATGTGCTGAAAGTACCAGACGATCTCACCGGTATCGGCGTTGAGGGCGAGGGTGGAGTTCGTATAGAGGACATCGCCGTCCCCGGTGCCTCGCTGCACGGAGCCCCAGGGAATCGGCACCCCGACGCCGATGTAGATCAGGTTCAACTCGGGGTCGTAGCTGGGCGCGTTCCAAGCCGAGCCCCCCCGCCGCTCGTCGTCGGGGATACCGCCCCAGGTGTCATAGCCGAACTCGCCGGGTCCCGGAATCGTGTAGGTGCGCCACACCTCCGCGCCCGTCTCGACATCGTGGGCGGACACCCAGCAGCGCGTGTTGAGCTGATAGCAGCCTGACATCCCGGCGACGACCAGCCCCTTGATGACCTGGGGGCCCCCTGAGTAGTGATGTCCGACCGTCCAGTCGCCGACCTGCTGCTCCCACTCCACCTCGCCTGTCCGCACATTCAGCGCGACGAGGTACGCATCGTGCGTGCCGATGATGAGCTTGTCCTCGTAGAGCGCGCCGTTCCGGTTCGCGCAGGCCATGCTCGCGGCGTGATCGACCTTCGTACGGCGGTACTGCCAGAGGCGCGACCCGTCGCGCACATCGAGCGCCTCGACGAAGTCGCACGCCTGCACCAGGAACATGATGCCGTCGTGCACGAGCGGGGTGGTCTCCTGTTTGCCCTCCCCCATGGTCCAGGCCCACGCCAGGCGCAGGCTTCCGACGTTCGAACTGTCGATCTGGTCGAGCGGGCTGTAGCCCCAGTGGCTGTAGGTCCTCCGCCACATCGGCCAGTCGCCCGGTGGCGGATCCACCAGCATCGCCTCGGTCACCGGCGTGTAGTCATCGGCCGGCGACTGCGCGGAGGCGAGCCCGCCGGCCAGTAGCAGAGACACCGAAAAGAACCCAGAGACCCACACCGACACGGATGGCATCTGTTTTCTCCCTCGTCGGTCGTTCATACCGTCCGTGCAGCTGTGCATGGCATACCCCAAGTGGCACGCGGCGCGTGGCCGCCCACCGAGTTGTTCGATGGGCACGGTCGAGCCACGAGGCTGGATGCCCAGCGGCGCCGTGCCCGGGTGCTCGCCAGAGGATACACCGGAGGACCGGGTGCAGACGCCCGTCAGAGCGGGATGAAAGAAAGACTGACGCCTACCGCATGTCTTTGGAGAGTGGGACGAACGTGAATCCCAGCGCCTTGATGCCGGTCACAAGCTCCACCAGGAGGTTCGGGTCATCAGCGTAGAGAAACGGATGGAAGTATCCGGCGGCCCAGCCCTCGCGAACCACAAGGTTACATCGTGCTCACGAGCGCCGTGAAGATCAGCAGCACCTGGCACGCGACGAGCACATACGGAAGGATGTTCATGCGACGCCCGAGACCGGGCGTTGGCCCCCCACTGGGGCGAACTCCCGTTCCAGTGGCAGCAGCGGATGGTCACCCTTCCACCATCGCGCAATGGCGTCAGCGATCCGCCCGGCCGCCCGGCCGTCGCCGTACGGATTCGCCTGGCGGCTCATCCTCTTGTAGGCGGCCGGGTCGGTCAGCAGCTCGGAGGCGGCGCGAACCAGCTCTTCAGGATCGGTGCCGATGACGCGTCCCAGGCCGAGCCTGCTCGCCTCGGGCCTCTCCGTGACATGCCTGATGACAAGGACCGGCTTGCCGAGGGTCGGTGCTTCCTCTTGCACGCCACCCGAGTCCGTGATGATGAAATGAGCCTGGCGCATGAGGTTGACGAACGGCACGTACCCCAAGGGCGGCAGCAGCACGATCCGCTCCTCACCGCCAAGGATGTGGTGCACAGGGCCGGCGACGTTCGGATTGAGATGCACCGGGTAGACAACAAGCAGGTCGTCAAAGGTTGCCACCAGCGTTCGAAGGGCCCAGCAGATGCCCTCAAGCTGTGCGCCCCACGTCTCTCGACGGTGTGAGGTGACGAGCAGCAGCCGTCGACCGTGGAGCAACTGGGCGGAGACGGGCGACTCGGTCAGACCGGGCGCTATCTCCTGCAGTCTCATAAGCGAATCGACGACGGTGTTCCCGGTGACACAGACCGCCGAGGGCGCAATACCCTCCGCCAGCAGGTTCTCGCGTGCCGACGCCGTCGGCGCGAAGTGGATCGTCGCCAGCGCGGAGGCGAGACGGCGGTTCATCTCCTCGGGGTATGGGTGCTCAAGGTCGTGGCTGCGCAGCCCCGCCTCTACATGCCCGACGGCGATGCGTTGATAGAAGGCGGCCAGGGCCGTCGTGAACGCGGTCGTGGTGTCGCCCTGAACCACTACGAGGTCGGGTTTGAGGTTCGCCAGCGTCGTGGTCATCGCGCGAAGCACCCGAGCCGTCAGCTCGCTCAACTCCTGAACCGGCTCCATGAGGGCGAGGTCAATATCGGGGGTCACGCCCAACGGCGTCAGCACTTGCTCGAGCATCTCCCGATGTTGGCCGGTCGAGACGACGATGGGAGGCACCGCCCCCGCGCGGTCACGTAACGCGCGCACGACCGGCGCCAGCTTGACCGCCTCCGGGCGTGTGCCCATGACAACGACGATGCGTGGAGATTTTTCTGCCATCTGGTCTCTACCGTGACAGCCTGTAACACAGACGCTACTTGGCGAAGTACCGAAGATACTGGTCATACCGCTCGGCCGCCTCGCCGGCTCCGAGCGGGGTCATATACTCGGGGACGCTGAACGCGAAGACGCCGCCGGCGGCGACCCTGGCGGCCACCCGCAACTGGTCCCGGATCTCGTCGAAGGTTGCGGGCCTGGGCGCACTCGGCGTCGAACGGACACGAGGCGCTCGATGCACTCGACCGGGAGGAGGTGCAGCTGGTCTTCTCCGACGTCAACATGCCCGGCTGTGATGGGTTCGAGCTTCTCAGACGGGTCAAGACCAGGCACGGGCACGGCCCGCTCGTCCTGCTCCACACCGGGAATACGAGGCTCGACCTGGAGCGGGGCTTTCTGCTGGGCGCCGAGGCGATCTACTTCAAGCCGTTCGAGCCAGACACGCTGCTGGCGTCGGTTCGCTCCTATCTCCCGCCCCCGGGAGTCCCCTGGCGACGATTCATTCGACATGCCGTGAACCTGCGCGTCGAACTCCTGGCCGATCACGGCGGAGAGACGGTGACCCGCTGCACGACCCTGGCTCGTGGCGGCATGTTCGTCGAGGGCCCTTGCAGATCGACGGTCGCGAGCGCGGTGGCATTCAGGGTAGATACCTGGGGATCGAGCCGGACGCCGGCGCTGCTCGGGACCGGCGTCGTCACGTGGGGTGGGCCCGGTGGATACGCCGTCGAGTTCACCCGGCCGTCGCGCAGGTTTGCCGAGGGTGTCGCGCGGATCATCAGCCGGCAGCCGAGCTTCGCCAATCACCCCGCCTGAGGGACCTCCGACTATTTCGCGGTGGGGTTGGCACCGAGTTCGAGAAGCAGCCGCTCCATCTCGGGCCAGCGCTTGCCGGTATTCGAGTAGAACACTCCCTCGGCGATGGTCAGGGGGGTCCAGCCCTTCTCATTGCTCGCTTCGAGGTCGGCGCCCTGGTCCAGCAGGAAACGCACCAGCGGTTCTGCGCCGCGAATGACCGCCCCGTGCAGGGCGGTGTCGCCGTTGGCGTCCACCGTCGTGACCACGTCGCCCAGTTCCAGCATCAGTTTCACAGCGGCGAGTGCTTGCTCGTTCGTGCCCGGGCTCTCCCCAACCGCCCAGATGCCGACACCGGCCGCGACCATGAGCGGCGTCGTCCCATCTTCGTTCGGCCGCAGCGGATCGGCGCCGAGCCGTACGAGCAGCCGCATGAGGTCGATGTCGACCGCCTTGGCCGCCAGCAGGAACGGCGTCGAGCCGACGCGGTTGAGGACGTTCCGATATCCACCTGGAGCACCAGACCCGTCGCCGCCGCGCGGCTCCCGCGTCTCGAGGGCGTTGAGATCGGCGCCGTGCGCGGCCAGCGCCTCGACGAAGGCGAGGTCAGAGACCACCCCGGTGGGTATGGGCGCGGGATTGTTGTAGCCCAGATTTGGCCGGCGTGCCCAGACGAGCTGATGCAACGCGGCCCATCCTTGCTCGGCGGCGTTCGGATCAGCGCCGTGCTCGAGCAGCCAGACCCCGAGGTCGTAATTGGCGTTCAGGGTGGCCAGCGCCAACGCGCTCATGCCGCTGGGGAGTCGGTCGTTTACATCGGCCCCTGCCGCGACCAATGCGGGCAGCGTCTCTTGCTGGTTGTGTCGGACCGCGAAGAGCAGCGGCGTGAACCCGCCGGCCGACTGCGCGTGTACGTCGGCCCCACCGGTGAGCAGCGCCCGTGCCGCGCCGGTGTTCCCTTCCACCGTGGCCCACATCAGCGCAGTTTGCCCGCGCCACGCCTCCTGTGCGTCGACCGCGGCGCCGTGCGCAATCAACAGTTCAACCGCGTCCGCCCGACCCGCCCTGGCTGCCCGCATGAGCGGGGTCTCGCCCTCGGGCATCGCGGTGTTCGGGTCCGCTCCGGCGTCGAGCAGCACGGTCAGCATGGGAGCGCTGCCACTGGTGGCGGCTTCGAGCAGCGCCGTCGCGCCGTAGCGATTCGCCACGTCCGGCCGCGCCCCGGCGCGCACGAGCAGTCGGGCCGCGGTCAGATCCTCCCGATGCGCCGCCCAGTGGAGTGCGGTCGAACCGTCGGCGGCGGGCGTGTTCGGGTCCGTGCCTTGCGCGAGCAACGTCCGGACCTGGTCGACGTTGCCGGCACGGACCGCGTCAATGAGCGGCGCCTCGGCCGCGGGCGCCGCTACGGCTACCGAGTCGGTGGCTACCGGCGTCGACAACGCCACGAGCAGCGCCAGAACGCTGGCACCTCGACGCACTGATCGTGTTTCCATCACGCCCTGCGGCCTAAATATCGGCCAGCTCCTTGATCTGGCCGGTGGCGTCGCCAAAGCGCTCCGCTGGCACGCCTGCCTTGTCGAGCATGCTGACCAGCAAGTTGTTCACCGGCGTGTCCTTCGGGTACCGCAGATGACGACCTCCCGGGAGACGACCTGCGCCCCCCCGACGACCAGTTCGGGAAGGTCGAAGTGTGCGTGATCGTTGCTGTCACCCAGACCGCCACCGTACATCACCATGGCATGATCCAGCAGCGAGCCGTCGCCGTCCGGTGTGGACTGCATCTTCTCGAGAAAGTGCGCGAACAGCCCCATGTGGTACGTGTTGATTCTCGCGAGCTTCTCAAGCTTTTCCGGGTCGTTACGGTGGTGGGACAGCCCATGGTGCGGGTCGGGCACGCCAAGGTGCGGATAGGTGCGCCCACCAAGCTCGCGACCAAGCATGAACGTGAACACCCGTGTGATGTCAGCCTGGTACGCCAGCGACAGCAGATCGAACATCAGCTTGACGTGGTCTTCGTAGGTGCCTGGAATACCGACCGGCCGCTCGAGATCAGGGAGCTCGGCGTCGGCGCTCTGCGCCTCGGCAAGCTGTATCCGCCGCTCAAGCGCCCGTACGGAGTCGAGATACTGGTCGAGCCGCGCCCGGTCGCCACCGCCGATGGCGCGCTCGAGCGCCGCGAGATCGTCGGTCACGGAGTCGAGGATGCTCCGGTCCCGCCGCATCTCGGCCACTCGTTGGTCCGTGGTGCCGCCATCGCCGAAGAGACGCTCGAACACGACCCGCGGGTTGTTCTCCATCGGGAGCGGCGTGGTCGACGAACGCCAGGCGACGGTGTTCAGGTACACGCAGCTGTAGCCGTTCTCGCAGTTACCCACGAGCCCGTCCAGGTCGATGGCCAGCTCCAGCGAGGGAAGCGGGGTGTCCCGCCCCAGCGTCTGGGCGGCGATCTGGTCGGCGGTCATGCCGGCCTCCACGTCCGCCCCCTCGGTCTGTTTCGGATGCACGCCGTTCAACCAGGTGGCGCTGGCTCGGGAATGTTCGCCGTTGCCATCACCCAGCGGTTCCGCCTGTCCATGCGCCAGCCCACTGACGACGGTCAGCTGATCCTTGTACGGAGCGAGCGGCTGCAGGATAGGCGACAACGCGAACCCGGGGCCGGTCTGGCCAGGGGTCCATTGCTGCATGACGGCGCCGTTCGGAATGTAGACAAATCCGAGCCGTCGGACCGGCGCGGCGGCCGTGGTCGACAGCGCCGACAAGGCGGGCACCATCGCGTCGAGCAACGGCAATGCCACCGTGGCACCGACCCCTCGCAAGAACGTGCGACGTGGCAGCGACAGCTTCTTGATGATCATGATGTGTTCCTAATTCGGGACCCGAGTTTTTCGCATCTGGAACGGCGGGCTCTTGATGACACCGAGGATGAGCGACGAAAAACGGTAGTCATCCGCAACAGCGTCACGCGTGATGGCCCGGACGGCCGGCGCGTCGTGATACTCCACCCCGCGGCCGAGCGCGTAGGTGAGGAGCTTCTCGGTCAGCGTCGTGACGAAGAGATTCGGGCGACCCAGCAGCGCTTCACGCAACCCGGCCGCCCCGTCGAAGGCGGTCCCGTCGGGGAGGATACCGGAGGCGTCGATCGGCGTGTTCGATTCGTTCCGGGTCCGATAGCGGCCGACCGCATCGAACTGCTCGAGGGCGAAACCTGGCGGGTCCATCAACCGATGACAGCTGGCGCACACGGGATTCGCGCGATGCCGCTCCATCGCCTCGCGCATCGACAGCACCGAGCCGTCGGCCGTCGTCTCTTCAAGCGACGGCACGTTTGGTGGCGGCAGCGGCGGCGGTGTCCCGAGGAGATTCTCCAGCACCCATTTGCCACGCAGCACCGGAGACGTGCGGTTCGGATACGCCGTCGCGGCCAGAATGCTGCCGTGACCGAGGAGCCCGCGCCGGGTCGCGTCCGGCAGCGTCACCCGCCGGAAGTGGCTGCCGTAAATGTTCGGAATGCCGTAGTGCCGTGCGAGCCGCTCGTTGATGAAGGTGTAATCGGCGGTGAGGAACTCGAGCACGCTCCGATCGTCCCGGAGCACGCTCTGGAAAAACAACTCCGTCTCTCGCTGGAAGGCGACCCGTAGCGACTCGCCGAAGTCAGGAAACAGGTCCTCATCAGGCCTCAGTGCGCGCACGTTCCGGAGATACAGCCACTGTCCAGCGAAGTTTTCGACCAGCGCGTCGGCGCGGCTATCGGCCAGCATCCGCCGGGTCTGAGCCTCGAGCACCGACGGCCGGTGCAAGGTCCCCGCGATGGCGGCGTCGAGGAGCTGGTCGTCCGGAATGCTGCTCCAGAGAAAGAACGACAGCCGCGAGGCCAGCTCGAGATCACTGATGCGATAGGGTGTGCCCGGTTCGACACCCGCCGGATCGCGTTCGAGACGAAACAGAAACTCCGGGCTCGCCAGGAGACGCCGCAACCCGAGTTCGATACCCGCCTCGAACCCGCCGGCGGCCTGTCCCTCGTCGTAGAAGTCGAGCAACACGTCGAGGTCGCGCTCCGTCACCGGCCGGCGATAGGCGCGGGTCGCCATCGTCGAGAAGATCTCCCGAGCGCATCGCGCGGCATCGCGACTCGCGGGGCTGCTCTCGGCGGTCGCCCCGGGTCCACCCGGGGCCGGGTGGCACGACAAGATGCGTTGACGACTCGGCGTCCCATCGACCGGACGGCCGCCACTGGCTTCGAACGGACCCGCCACGGTCACACTGCCGACGTACGGCTGATACCGCGTGTCGCCACCGGTAATACTGGTGTAGGGACGTAGGAACGGCCGCCGGAGCGTCTCGGCGTAGGCTGTCGTTTTCTGATGAAACGTCACTTGCACCGTGTGGGGACCAGCCCGCACCGGGACTCGAATGTCCCAGTCGTCGTCGATGGTCCGCTGGCGCGTCAGGTATGCCTGATATTCAGGGCTACTTCGCTCCACCCCCTCGGGCGGGGCCTCTCCGACCACGAACGTCCCCAACGGCTCGCCGTCCAGGCTCACCTCAAGCTGGTGGGGAGTGTCGAATATTTTCAGGGTGCCGCTGGCGTCGCGCCCGAGCTGCACGCGAAACGCGTATTCGGCGTCCTCCGGGAACGTGAAATCGAACCGGGTACCGCCGCGGGTACCGAACGGTAGGCCGTCCGCGTGGTCATCTTGCTCGAGATCGGTGGCCAGGCGAAACGTCTCTGCCGTCGCCGAGGGCGCAGGGCGACCGACGGCCAACCGACTGATCTTCTTCGCCGCCGAGAGATAGCGCTCCAGCAAGGTCGGCGACATGCCCAGCACGCCGGCGATGTTGTCGAAGCCATAGCTGCCGTCGTCGGCCGGCAGCAGGTCGCTGACGTCGACATCCAGCGCGAGCAGGTCGCGAACAACGTTGTGGTACTCGCTCCGATTCAACCGGTGGAACGTGTCGGTCCGGCCCGGATCGGGATGCGCCGTGGCGTCGGCATCAAGCTCGGTCTCGAGCCAGGTCGTGAAGCGTTCGTAGGTTGCGACGTCGGGTCGCGGCCTCGGCGCGGGCGGCATGGCACCGGCCCGCAGCTTGCGCACCACCTTTTCCCAGATGGCAGGGTGGGTGGCGACGTCCGTCACGTCCACGGTGTCCAGCGCAAGGCCAGCGATCTGCTGTCGTTCGTTATGGCACGTGACGCAATACTGGTCCAGCAGCGCGCGCTGGTCCGAACCGGCGTCGGCGCGGGCTTGCTGCTCCAGCAGGCCGGCCGCGCGCACCGGTCCCGAGGCGGCCACCAGAACCGCCAGCGCTCCGGCCAGCGTAATGAGCGGTCCGCTCAACCGACCTCCAGACCGGGACTTCCCGTACTCGTCAGGACGCACCTGTGTAGCGATGGGTTGATCCTACAATCAATGCGGCAGAAATGCTCCCCATTCCACAGGGCAGGCCGCCTCGCCACGGCCAGCCGGAAGGCGCCGCGCCGGTGCTGACCTTCAGCGAAGACATCGCGACCAACACGCGGTCGCGGCGAGCTGAGCGGGGAGCGGTGATGACGCAGCATCAGCGCGCACGGCACGGATACGCGTCGACGTAGGCCTCAAGAATCAGCTGGGTATCCCAGCGCTCGAGTTCTTCGGCATGTCCGCTGAGTTAGGCATGGACGAGGCGAGCCATCTGACCGGCGCTGAGGATGGCGGTCGGGCAGAACGCCTGGCGGCTGTCAAACGCGTCGACCATCAGTTTGTGGGTGTGCCACACGGCACTCACCAAGCCCAGGCATTGGCCCATGTGCATGCCCCGTTCCACCGGATTCTCCTCCAGGGCCGCCTCACCATCAGCGGCCCGTAGCGCGGAGCCACACTCGACCAGCAGCGCCGCCCCGTCGTCGACGCCTGGCGTCGGCCCCTGCGCCGCGGCCAGGCCGCAGGTCCCAAGGACGAACACGCCGACGAGTGCCCACACGGTAGTTCTGACCATCGGCTTTAGCTCCACGGAGAAACGAGTAGTAGGCGACCCCATTCTGCATCACTTTGCTCGAATCGCCGCAGTCTGCGGCTCCGTAGCCACACAGGCGCGCACCTGCGCGCCTCGCGGTCGCGGAGTGGGGCTCTCGGGGTCCCCGCGCAGCGTCCGCGGGGGTTCGGGGCGCAGCCCCGTCTGATTCGGTCGCGCACCTGCGCGCCTCGCGGTCGCGGAGTGGGGCTCTCGGGGTCCCCGCGCAG
>CALBET010000286.1 GCA_937888665.1 uncultured Acidobacteriota bacterium | reverse complement strand
GGAACGCTGGGTTGTGCTCCATGAAGGAGACTCCCTTGCCTTTGACGGTGTCGAAGATCAGGCAGACCGGGCCACCTCGTTGGTCCAGCGCCCACTGGTAGGCCTGCTCCACCGTCTTCACGTCATGGCCGTCCAGATCGCTCAACACGTTCCAGCCAAACGCGCGGTACTTCTCATCCAGCGGTTCGGAACTCATCGTGATCTTCGTGAAGTCGTCGTTCTGGATGCCGTTGCGATCGATGATCGCGATCAGCCCCTCGGCCTGGTGGTGTGCGGCTGCCATCGCCGCCTCCCAGACCTGGCCCTCGTCCTGCTCCCCGTCGCCCATCAGCACCCACACGCGCGAGTCGTCGAGGCCCTGCAGCCGCTGAGCGAGCCGCATACCGAGCCCAAACGAGAGGCCCATGCCCAGCGCGCCCGCACTGTTGTCGACGCCCGGGGGCTTACCCAGGACGGAGTGGCCCTGAAGGCGCGTGCCCTTCTGGCGGAAGGTGTCCAGTTCCTCCACAGGGAAGTAACCAAACTCTGCGAGGATTGCGTACTGGACCGGCGTGCAGTGACCCTTCGACATCACGAAGCGATCACGTTCATGCCATGTTGGGTTCTTGGGGTCGTGGCGGAGGAACTTGCTGTAAAGGACAGCCAGCAGCTCGGTGGATGAAAATGATCCACCGATGTGGCCGGACTTGGCGTTGTAGACCATTTGGACAATATGATGCCGCATGCGCTGCGTCAGACTGGCCAAATCGGCTGGTGATTCGCTGACCAGAGTCATTCCCGCCCCGTAGTTCTTGGGAAGTGACGTAAGTATACGGAGCAGAAATGATTCTGGTCTATGAACGTTCTTGAACTGTGTCCAAGCTGTGATAGCCAGTCAGGCGCAGGACGAATGACCACAGATCGGGCACAACGAGCAGCCTTCACCGAAAGCGAGCGGACCATCACAGTCCGGGCAGCTCGACCCGAACCGAGGGATCTGCGCGAGTCCTTCGCCGAAAGTCGACGCGCGCCGTCGAGCAAAAAGGGCCTCCGCACGTGCGTCGACCGGCGTGGCGCGCGTGGCAGGAGTCGAGCGGATCATAGTCATGGTGGCCTCCTCGCCGAGGTTCATGATGACGGAACATACGTTCTAGTACTGGATACGATAAACAGAACAAATGTGCTAATCAAGTGCTGAACTGCGTCTGTGCGGTGACAGTCCGGTAGCATCGGGCGCGCAGTGAAGGGGCCATCGATTGGGCATCGCACGCTTGCTCCTCATCGCGTCCGCGATCTTCGTCCTGTACATGGTGCTGTTCGCCCCGGCGCGGCTACGACGAATCGGCTGGCACGCGAAACGGGTTGGCTTCGCCTACGTGGCCGCGGTCCTGCTCAGCGCGGCCTTCCGCCACTACTTCGGGTGGGGCACCTGAGTTGTCCCCGCTCCGGGTGCTCATCTGCCCTCAAGAGTTCAAAGGCTCGCTAACCGCCACCGAGGCCGCCGAGGCGATCGCCTCCGGGATTCGCGATGTCGTCGCTGCGTCCGAGGTGCGCGCGCTGCCGCTGGGTGACGGCGGGCCAGGGACAGTGGACGCCTGTCTCGCCGCCGGGAACGGCACGCGCGTCGTAGCCACAGTCGCCGGCCCCCTCGGCGATCCCGTCCAGACCACGTACGCGCTGTTCGAGGATGGCGGCCCCCAGCCACTCGCAGTCATCGAGTCCGCCGCCGCATGTGGATTGGTACTTGTGCCGTCCGAGCAACGCGACCCCGGGCGCGCTTCAACCTTCGGCGTCGGCGAGTTGATTGCACACGCAGCCAGCCGAGGCGCGCGGCGGATCGTGGTCGGCGTCGGCGGCAGCGGATCGAACGACGGCGGTGCCGGGGCGGCACAGGCGCTCGGCCTGCACCTGCTGGACGCCGGTGGCACCGAACTACCGAGGGGCGGCGTCGCGTTGGAGCGACTTGCCCGAATCGATCAAAGTCCCGCCTCAACTGCGCTCGATGGTCTCGAGCTGAGAGTCGCGGTCGACGTCACAAATCCCCTGCTCGGCCCTGCAGGAGCAACCGCGATCTACGGACCACAGAAGGGCGTGCGCGATTGGGAGGCGCCGGCGCTGGACCGCGCGCTGGCGCGCTGGGCACGACGAATCGAGCAAGACCTCGACCTGTCGCTGGCAACCGAGGCCGGCGCCGGAGCCGGTGGCGGACTGCCCGTCGGCCTGCTCGCGGCCGCACAGGCAGCGGGGGCGAATGCGGCCATCGAGTCGGGCGCGGCACTGGTCGCGGAGGCAGTTGGCCTGCGCGAAGCGATTGAGGCGGCTGACCTCGTGGTCACAGGTGAGGGCTCGCTGGATCAACAGACTGGCTACGGGAAAACCGTCGCCTACGTAGCCGAACTCGCGGCCGAACTCGGCCGACCCTGCCTCGCCGTTGCGGGCCACGTCGAGGGCCGACCAGCGGGCGTGGCGGACGCCGAAGCCTCGACGCCGCCGGGCGTAGCGACCGAGCAGGCGATGGCACTGGGAGCGCCACCGCTGCAGGACGCGGCGGCGCGGTTGCTGCGTCGGTGGGTGGAACGCGCCTAGCTAGCGGGCTTGCGATCGACCGGAAGCCACAACCTCTTCTCGTCAGGCGACCGCTTCATAAGCAGTACCGGTTTGTCCACGGTCATCCGTGGGCGGACCCAGTCGAACGTGTCGATCATGTCATCGCGGTCGAGTTCTTCGCCGGTGTCCTCGTCGATGATGCTGTCCAGCGCGGTCCGTTCGCGGATCTGACCGGCGGTGACTCGGCCCGAGATCTGGCGGATGCCGGCGAGCTGAATGAAGAGGCCGTCCTTCCCGCCAGCGCGCAGGCCCGCGGCAGAGAGCGCTCCGATCATGCCGCTGCGATTCCCGCCAAGCCCGCGCAGCAGCACGTTCGCTTCCGCGCCGTAGCGCTCGGCGTCCGCCAGCTTCATCAATTCCTGCTGGCTGCGGCGACCGAAGGCGAGCGCGTGGGGCATGTCGCTGTGCCTCGAGAGCACCGCGATCGCGGCGTTCGCCTTGCGAGCCGCGTTCGCCCGTACGAAGTCCACGATGTGATCTTCGACATCGAGCACCGTGTGTCCGGTCTCGATCACGATCGCGAGTGCGCGGTTCTTGCCAGTACTCGGCACCTTCGGGCTTTCCCAGAGCTGGTGCCGGGTGACGCCCAGCGATTGGCCGAAGCCCTCTGACTCCACGGCCGCTGACCAGGCTCGGGCGAGGTGGCTGGTGCCCTCGCCCTCCAGTTCGCCGGTGTCGTCAATGCCGATGGTGAAAAGTTCGCTGACCACGTTCCTGCTCCGGCTACTGGGACTGCGCGCTACTCGTAGCCGAGTTCGTGCAGTCGCTCGTCGTCGATCCCGAAGTGGTGGGCAATCTCGTGTAGGACGGTGATGCGCACCTGTTTTGGGATGTCTCGTGGATGAAACGCCCGTTCAAGTGGACGTTGGAAGATGACGATACGGTCGGGCAGGGTCAGGTGGTAGTCGGCACGCTCCGTCAGCGGCGTGCCCACGTACAGACCGAACAGCCACTGCCCGCCTTCCGCCGCGTCCAGGTCCTCGCCAGTCGGCTCCCGCTCGATCGTGACCTCGACATTGTCGAGTTGGCGAAGTGCCACCGGTGGCAACTCACGAAGAGCGCGATGGACCAGTCGGCGGAAGCGATCGCGGTTCACTAGGCGCGCGGCGCCGTCCAGAGGGTGCGATACCCCTCGCCGCTGATCGCTCGCCGCACCTCGGCGCGCTCGGCCGCCGCCAGCTCCTGCACCGCATCCTCCAGTTGGTGGAGCGCCTCGGATGCGCCGTCCTCTGCTAGTCGAGCGCGGATCGTATCCA
>CALBET010000285.1 GCA_937888665.1 uncultured Acidobacteriota bacterium | reverse complement strand
ATGAGCGAAACACGTCTTTCTCGAACGTCTTAACGATCTGACAAAGTAGTGCTAGGCATCGGGCTGCTGGTGCTGGGTATCGTGGCGGCCGGCTGGCTCTCGGCCAAAACGGCACGGCGAGTCGGGGGTAGACTGTGGCCGGCGCAATCATGCGCCTGACGGAGTGCCGCATGCCCCATCCCCGCCCGCGCCATACCCTGGCTGTCCTGTTGCTTCCACTGCTCGCCTGCACGGCTGTCCCGCCCGCAGGCACAGACACGGACGCTGACACCGAGCTACGGCTGCCCTTCGAGGCCTACTCCCTCGACAACGGCCTCCAGGTGCTGCTGCACGAGGACCATTCAGACCCCGTGGTGGCGGTGGCGGTGCTGTATCACGTCGGCTCGGCGAGAGAGACACCGGGACGGACCGGGTTCGCCCACCTGTTCGAGCATCTACTGTTCCAGAACTCGGAGAACGTCGGACCGGGTGGATTCATCAACGGCGTCCCGGCGCTGGGGGGCACCTTCAACGGCGGCACGTCGAACGATACGACCATCTACTACGCGGTGGTTCCCCAGGACGCGCTCGAACGCGTGCTGTGGATGGAGTCTGACCGCCTCGGCTTCTTCATCAATACGGTGAACGACCCGAGCCTCGAAAACGAAAAACAGATCGTCAAGAACGAAAAACGCCAGAGCTACGACAATCGGCCCTACGGGCACACGGCATTCGTCGTGGACTCGCATCTCTTTCCAGAGGGGCATCCCTACAGCTGGCAGATCATCGGGTCGCTCGACGATCTGCAAGCCGCCACCCTGGACGATGTCCGTCAGTTCTATGAGCGGTATTACGGGCCGCAGAACGCCACCCTGGTGGTGGCCGGCGACTTCGACGCGGACGACGCGCGCGCGCTCGTCGACACCTACTTTGGTGAAATCGCCCGTGGCGACGACATCCCGTCGCGCGCGCCGGCGCCCGGCGTGGTCGACCAGACCACACGCCTCGTGCACGAGGACAACTTCGCTCAGGTGCCGATGCTGACCATGGCATGGCCAACCGTGGAGGCCTACCATCCAGATTCCTACGCGCTCGACGCGCTCAGCGCGCTCCTGGCCGAGGGCCGCATATCGCCCTTCTATCAGGTGGTCGTGGAAGAGGACATGCTGGCGCCGGCGGTCGATGCCGTCCACCCGCAGCGCGAACTGGCAGGCCAGTTCGAGCTCTCGGCCCGCGCGTTCCCCGGCACGGATCTCGATGCCGTGCTGGAAAGTTTTGACCGCGCATTCGCCCGCTTCGAAGCTGATGGGGTGGGCGAAGACGATCTCCAGCGGATCACGGCCGGGCTCGAGACCGGGTTCTACAGTGGCATCGCGAGCGTGCTGGGCAAGTCGTTCCAGCTGGCGAACTACAGCGTGCTGGCGGGCGACCCCGGCTTCGTCACCGAAGACCTCCGACGACTGCGCGCCGTCACCTCGGACGATGTGATGCGTGTGTATCAGCAGTATGTCGCCGGACAGCCCTACATCGCCACCAGCTTCGTGCCACGTGGCGAGGTCGAACTGGCCCTCGACGGGTCCGAGGTGGCCGCCGTGGCCGAGGAGGCGATCGTGTCCGGCGCCGAGCCGACGGCCCCCGCAGACACACCCCCACCGTTCGAGAAGACCCCGTCTCGCATTGATCGATCCACGGCGCCGGCACTCGCCGAGCGCCCGCAACTCCGGGTCCCCACGGTCTGGACGGCCGCACTCACCAACGGGATGCAGGTCCATGGCATCGAACACCGCGAGCTCCCGCTGGTGCAGTTCAGCATCCGACTCGAGGGTGGGCGTCTCCTCGACGACCCGGCACGACCGGGAGTCGCCAACCTGGTCACCGACATGCTGATGGAGGGCACGCGGACGCGCACGCCGGAGGCGCTCGAAGTGGCCATTGACACGCTCGGCGCCTCTATCAGCGTCAGCACGTCGAGCGAGGCGATCACGCTGCGCGCGACGACGTTGGCCCGCAGCTACCTCGAGACGCTCGCGCTGGCCGAAGAGATTCTTCTCGAGCCACGCTGGGACCCCGACGCGTTCGAGTTGGCACGGGGTCGGACACTGAGTGAGATTCGCCAGCAGGCCGCCGCCCCCACCGCCATCGCCGCCACAGTCTTCAACCGGCTGGTGTATGGCCCAGACCATATCCTCGCGCACAACGCGCTGGGCACGGCCGAGTCGGTGTCGGCACTCACGCTGGATGATCTCAAGGCCTACTACGCAACCAGCTTTTCGCCCTCGGTCGCCGCCATGCTCGTGGCGGGCGACATCGGCCAAGACGAGGTCGTCGCCTCCTTGGCCAGCTTCGAGTCACGCTGGACCGCGACCGACGTCGTCGTGCCAGGCTACCCGCTCCCGGACGCGCCGACGGCCGCGCAGCTGTATTTCGTCGACGTGCCGAACGCGCCACAATCGGTCATCAGCGTCGGTCAGATGGCGATGGCCCGCACCGACCCCGACTATTACCCCGCGACGGTCATGAATCATCGGCTCGGGGGTGGCATCACCAGCCTGCTCTTCCAGCGGCTACGGCTGGAGCGGGGATACAGCTACGGCGCGGGGTCCGGTTTTCGCGGACAGCGGCTCCCCGGGCCGTTCGTCGCGAACACCAGTGTGCGCGCCAACGTGACCTACGAGTCCGTCGAGTTGATCAGAGACATCCTCGAGAGCTACGAAGCGGCGTACACCGAAGAGGACCTGGAGGCCAGCCGCGAGGAATTGGTGCGGGGCAACCTGCGCGCCTTCGAAACGCTGGGGGCGCTGATCGGCATGCTGCAGGACATCAGCGCCTACGACCTGCCGGCGGACTACGTCAACCGAGAGGAAGCCACGATCGCCGGCCTGACGGCGGACGACGTCCGCGCGCTCGCGCGCACCCACCTCAACCACGACCGCATGGTGTACGTCGTCGTCGGCGACGCCCGCACGCAACTCCACCGCCTGGGCGCACTGGGTCTGGGCGAGCCGATGCTGGTGGACAACAACGCGCAACCGGTCGCCACCAACTGAGCGACTGGCATGTGCGTGGTCCGTCGCGGGCCCCTGCGCGACAGCGCGTACCAGGATCAGGACCCGGCGTCGGCGTTGTCGGTCAGATGCCGCCGGGCGGCTTCCAGCGTGAAGGTAAGCGTCTCCCGAGGAATACCGGTCACGAACGGTTTGATCAGCGCACCGAGCATGAACGGAACACCCCGGCTGAGCGAAACGGACTCGCACTGCATGTAGGTATCGGACTGGCGTTGCTCGAACGAGCAGTAGGTGTTCAACCGCCACAAGAAGCCACGGTCGTTTCCGACCGGCTTCTCGCGTTCCTCCGGCGTATCGGGATCCGCCACCTCCACGATACGCGTCGCATAGCTGGGCACCCAGGCTCGGTGGTCGTCGAGCATCTGGAATTCGACGTCGTACTCGGTGTTGAGGACGACGCTCACCACTTTCTTCATATACAACTGCAGGGAGGACCGGAACCTCGCGCCATCCCGGTCGAGCAAAGCGGAGCGCCGAACGTTGGGGGTATAGACCTCGGCGTATCGCTCGTAGTCCCGCACCAGTGCCAACGTCTCGTCGAGGGTCACGCCGGGTATGCGGACGGTCCCGACCCAGTGATGCACCATCCCTTTGGGGATGTCAATCTCGTCTCCTGTGGCATCGCGTGTCTCAAGCGGTTCGATCACGACCCCGCCCGTACGCAACCGCTCATCGGCGTCCGCTCGGTCCAACTCGGGCTGACGATCGACCCAGAGGAACGGGCTGTCGCCCGCCCGCTCGCCGGCCATCCGGGCTTCGGTCGCCGCGACATAGCGATCGAACGCCTCGATGGTCCGCTTCTGAAGTTCAGCGGCGTGGCCGGTCGCGACGACGGAGACGGCGAGCAGGACGATCGCGGCTAGCCGGTGGTGATACCGAGGTCCCATACACGCATGATCCGAGGACGACGAGGCACTGTCAAGGAGATGACACGGGTCCGGTTCCCGTTGGGGACGCCACCCCTTTACCGCAAGCTCTTTCGAGCAGCAGACCATAGTCGGAATCGAATGTGTCCTCCGGTCGTAGAACGGGTCTGGGCCCGTCAGGCACCCATGCCGGCCGCTCGACGGCGACACCCGTGAACAGTCTGTCAAACCGTGTGGGTGCCGCGAAGTCGTAGCCCTGTCCGTCGGCACGGGGGGTGAATGTGATCCGCCCGCGGAGGATCCTCTGCAACACGGTCCTCCCGTGTGTCGTGGACTGGCGCAACAACCGGCGCCACTCGGCGAGACGATTCTCGACGACTGCCGGCTCCAACCGCGGAACCGGCCGCAGGCTGGCCGACTCGGCTTTGATCGATTGCTGGCCTCCAGTGTCCGCAGTTTCGTCATCAGGGGGGCGCCTCGCCGCCGGTCTCGATCGCCTCCACAAGTCGGCTGACCCGTCGCTCAATCTCCTGCCCCTCTCGTGCCAGGCGGGACTGCCGCTCCTGTGCGTCGTCGCGCTCGGTCATCTGCACCACCTGCTCGACCGCCTCCGGCGTCAAGGCGTGTTCCTCCACCGCCTGCAAAACGGCCTCGTTCACGTCAGCGAGCGGCACCCGTAGGGCGTTCGGGCATGTGCCGTTGTGCCGGTGTCGGTGGCACACATACTCGGGCACCCCTACGAAGAGTCCCAGACTTCAACGCCCGCCTGGTCGAGCTGCTTGATCCGGTACGCTGTCTCGGACATCTCGCGCCCGAGGGATTTGTTCTCGCTCTCGAATAGTGGAGTTATGTCAGCGAGGATGGTCTATTTGGACTATCGTCCCAATAGGGACTATCGTCATTGGCCTATTCCGGAAGAGGTAATGTTCTGAACCCATGATTCGCAGCGTGGACAGGCGAACGGCGACTCTTCGGCGATCAAGACACCGACCGGTTTCGCCGGACCGGGTGCGTCGCGACGCAAGTCGGCACCGCTCCAACCAGCGCGGTTTCCAAGTCCAGTCGAAGGCACAGTGAACAGGCAAAGATGGACGTGGCGCGTGGTGGTGTGCGTGGCCGCCTTTCTGGGTGGGTGCGATTCCGGTAGTCCGGCTGCGCCGACCCAGACGGTTCTCGGTTTGGCGGCGAATCCGGCCACCATCACCCTGAATCAGTCGTCGGAGCTGACCGTGACCGGCTCTGGACCCTTCGGAACCCCCCTGACTCCGGGCACCCAGCTCGTTTTGTCAACCACGCTAGGACGGCTCTCGCAAGAGAACGTGACGGCCGACGCGAGCGGCAGGGCGAGCGCAATCTTGACGCCGGAGGGCCAAACGGGGACTGCTACCGTGACCGTCGTTTTTGAGGGCGGTCGGTCACCTCAGTCCGCCAGCGTCGACGTTGCGATCACCGCGGTTCCTGGGGCGACGACGCCTCCCGCGTTTCGAAAGGACTTCTCGCCTGACTCGATCACAGCGGGCGAGCTCAGTACCCTGACTTTCACGATCGACAATACGGCCAATGCAGCGTCGACGACGGCACTGACCTTCACCGACAATTTGCCGGCGGAGGTCTTCGTGGCGCCGATGCCGAACGCGACAACTAGTTGCGATGGCGGCACGGTGACCGCCGTCGCCGGGGGCGACGCGGTCAGCTACACCGGGGGTACCGTGGTAGCGACCTGCACCGTGAGCGTGGGCGTGACGAGCGCCGCCGAGGGTACGTACGTCAACACGACGAGCGACCTGACGTCGTCGGCGGGCAACAGTGGCCAGGCAACCACCCAACTGCTCGTCCTTCCCGCGCCGGCTCAGCCGCCATCGTAGGGCGCCCCGCTCCGCGTCAATCATTCGCCGTCGGCTGCGCCAAAAACCCCAGCGAGAGACGTCGGACGTTCGCCCAGATTTGCTGCTGTATTGCGTCACCGCGCTACAGGGTGGCCTGCGCCAAAAACACGTGTTATTGGCGCAAGAACGGGGGAGGCCGAAATCCACCCAGATCGATCCTCACGCCGCCGCCAACCTGCGCAAGGGCCCTTTTGGGGGCTGTCCGCTGATTGCTGGCTGATTAGACGCTGTAGGAGGCGAAGCTGGTTCCGGGCGAGAGTGGCATGGGTCAGGGTACCGGCACCCGTTCCTTCAACTCCTCCGTCCAGTTGAGCACGATGTCCAGCACTGGAGCCTCGCTCTCCGGGGTCAAGTTCTGGACGAAGACGAACTGATCCCCACTTGGCGACATGTCGTAGTTCGGATTCCCTCCCCCACCCGCCGCGTTGTCGAGCACGAAGCTGCTCTCGAACAGGAGCCTCGGCACGCCGGGGGTGAATGTCTCCCCGTCATTGTCGATCGTCACGACCATCAGCCGCGGCCCGTCCCGATAGAACAGCTCACCACCGTCGGGCGCCCAGACCGGCTCCTGCCCGCCGCCGTTCGAGACGGTCACCTGGCCGCCCGGTCCCGGATAGGGCCGCACGTAGATCTCGTCCGCGCCGGCCGCGCCGGACGTATAGACGAGCCACCGGCCGTTCGGGGAGAACGACACGCCTCGCTCCTCGAACGGCGTGGCGAGGAACGGGTCCGGCGTCGGGTCGCCCTCAAGTGGCAGCAGATACAGGTCGCGGTTGGTAATGTCGCTGCCCGATCGATAGAGGGCGATGGCGCTGCCGTCGGGCGCCCACGACATCGGAAACTGTCGCTCGCCGATATCGAGCAGCGTCTCGACTTGACCGCTGCCGTCGGCCGCGGTGGCCAGCACGCCGAAGTCCAGCACCTTGACGGTCCCGTCCTCGCGCACCTTGATGTTGGCGGGCTTCAGGTCCCGATGGATCACGCCGGCTTCGTGAGCGGCCTCCAGCGCTTCAGCGATCTGCGTGGCGATGGGCAACGCTTCATCCAGCGGGATCGGTCCCGTGGCGATCCGGTCGGCGAGGGTGGGCCCCTCCACCAACTCCAGCACCAGCGCCCGCGTCCCCTCGGCTTCCTCGATGCCGTGGATGGTCGCGATGTTGGGGTGGTTCAGCGACGCGAGCACCTGCGCCTCCCGCTGGAACCGGGCGAGCCGATCCGGGTCATTGGCGAAGGCGTCTGGCAGGATCTTCAGCGCGACCTGCCGGTTGAGCTGCGTATCGGTAGCCTGCCAGACCTGTCCCATCCCGCCCTGGCCGATGAGGGCGGAGACGTTGTAGTGCCCAAGGCGGGTGCCTGAAGTCAGGGCCATGGTCTCTGGTGCCGTGGGGGCCATTCTACGCTGACGGGCTCGCCGGCTCCACCTTCCGGCGCAGCGGTGACGACACCTCCAATGGCGTCGGCCGGCCGGCAGGTCCTCTCGGCGGGTCCGCGCGGCGCGAAAAATATCTAGTTCTTGTCGCTTTTGTCTTGACACGTTTTCCGCGTCCACTTTCCCGTGTTCCACAGTCGTCCCAGCAGGTAGCGCCTGCGGCACAGACGGCTCGGCTGCGACATGTTCTCGCACCTGGAGACGACGACCTGAGGCCAGGGCGGCGTTCGGTCGGCACACGTCCATCCGTGAGGTCGAAAAAGCTGGGGGTTACCATCGGTTCATGGCACACGATGACTCGCCCCACCACTCGTTTCCCGCGAGTTCGACGCGCGCGAAGGCTGGGGCG
>CALBET010000284.1 GCA_937888665.1 uncultured Acidobacteriota bacterium | reverse complement strand
GATGTCGGCTCATCGCATCCTGGAGCTGTAGCAGGTTCCAAGGGTTCGGCTGTTCGCCGATTAAAGCGGTACGTGAGCTGGGTTTAGAACGTCGCGAGACAGTTCGGTCCCTATCTGCCATGGGCGTAGGAGATTTGAGGGGGCTGTCCCTAGTACGAGAGGACCGGGATGGACGAACCTCTAGTGTACCAGTTGTCGCGCCAGCGGCAGTGCTGGGTAGCTACGTTCGGAAGGGATAAACGCTGAAAGCATATAAGCGTGAAACCCTCCCCAAGATGAGATCTCCCTGAGCTTCGGCTCCTGAAGGCTCCTGGAAGACTACCAGGTGATAGGCCAGGTGTGTAAGGCCCGCGAGGGTTTGAGCTAACTGGTACTAATCAGCCGTGAGGCTTCGCCTTTACTCTCATTTCACTGTGTGTGGTGGAAGGAAGAGACTACCGTTCGTAGGATATTCAGCCCGCCGTCGCCTGACGGCTATGGCGGGTCCGCCGAAGCCTCGGCGTAGGCGGATTGTCAAGCGCAGCACTGCCGTATGTGCAGGTTGCGTTCGCTCTTTGACAGATCTGGCTGAGTTCATCGCTTGGCCGCAGGGTTTCCCGGTGGCGATAGGAGAGGGGTCACACCCGTTCCCATGCCGAACACGGCAGTTAAGCCCTCTACCGCCGATGGTACTGCACGGGTAACTGTGTGGGAGAGTAGGTCACTGCCGGGATTTTTTCCAAACGCTCGAGACTGAACACGGTCTCGGGCTTTTGCCTTGTACGCCGGTGGGACCATTGTGGAGTACGGACGGACCGCCCAAGCACTCACCGATCGCGGCGACGAACCCCTCCTGAGAAGCCGGCGCCTCCATTGCCGCGGGTCGTCGAGACCGCTCTCGAGAAAGATACCTAGCGGGCCCACACCTGCCAACTCGGCCCGCTCTGGACCCGGGACCAGGCGGACGACACGAGATAGTGCGGCCGAAGCGCGCCAACCGGGAGGGCGACCTCCCTCACGCCGGCGGCGGCGGCGGCGGTCGGGTCACGTGCGGCTTCTACGAAGGCCCGCAGCCGGTGGCGCAGCCGCGCCGCGCGGAGGGTCGGGTCCCGCGCCATCGGGCCCCAGTTGTCGATTGCCCCCTCCGCACGCTGCAGAGCCTCGAAGCTCGCCTGGGTCTGGCCGAGCAACACAGCGTTGAGCGCCACGCGCCGGTCCAGGGCGGCGTCGTCCACCGAGGGGCTGAGCTTGGCCGAGTAGTGGGCCAGGGGCTGCTGATCGTCGAGCACCGCCGCGAGATCAACGAACCAGCGGTCGCCCGCCACGCCACCTCGCTCCGCTGGCGGGGTGGCGCGCAGCGCGCGTTGCCGCCTGTATCGCGTGAATTGTTCGAGGATGGCGACGCTCTGGGCGGTGCGAGAGGCCTCGACCGCCCGGAGCCAGAAAGCGCTTCCCAGATGCACCACGGACAACGCGATGAGCAACGCACTGGCCACGCGGGGCGCGACCCGTCGAGGCCTTCGCGCGAGCGCCGTCAGGCCGTCAGCCGCTAGGAGCGCCGTGACGACGGACAGACACGGGCCGTAGACGTAACCCCAGTGGAAATTCTCGACCTGCAGTCCGGTCACCAGTTGGTGGTTGAGGAGCGCCAGACCGGCGGCGGCGTGGCACCAGAGAGGAAGCAAGTCGCGGCGGGTGCGCCACAACCACAGGAAGCTCCCCCCAGCCAGAAAAAGTGCCACTCTCGGAACGATGAGTTCCTCGAAGTGGCTGATGGCCACGAATTTGTCCGACCGAGACATCCAGTCACTCGACGTCGTCGCCGCCATGGACAGCTGAGCGGCCACCGCGGGCAGCGCGACCAGGACGCCGATTCCGGCCACCCGCAGATATGCGCGCCAGCGGCCACGGTCCAGCGCCAGCAGTAACAGGTGTGCCAGACCTGCGGCCGTCCAATAGTAAAAGTAGACGTGGACCAACAGCCCAAGCGCGACGCCTGAGGCCACGACGCGTCGCCGCGTCGGACTCTCGCGAACGCGCGCCAACAAGGCCAGGTGCGCCAGAAGAAAGGGCAGGCTGAGTCCGGGCGATATGAGCCGCCAGCCAAGATGTAGCTGCGGAAAGGAGGAAAAGAGCTCGCCGGGGTTCCCCCAGGCCAGTTGCGCCGCAATCGGCACGTGCCGCAGAAGCAGCTTCCCGTAGAGGAGCCCCACATCGCCCAGGAGCAGCAGCGTCACGCCAGCCGCCACGATGGGTCCCCGGATGTATTGCCGAAGCAATAGGAACCACGCCAGGCCCAGGCTCACTCCCGCAAGGATGCGCCACACGAACCCGACCCGAGCCGGACCAAGACCGAGCGCGCGCGCCACCACGATGCCTGGACCGAGCTGCAACCACGAATATCCGGTGGGACCGCCGCTCACGACCGGGTCGGCCAGCCGAAAGGGATGATGAACGTACGCTTGTGCCGCGGCAGGCAGATACAGCCCCAACTCGTCGTGATCCGCGACCCAGGTCGGATCGCCCATCCGTATCCAGCTCTGGAGATGAGGAAGGGTGCTGAGAAGTAGGCCGACCAGTGCGCACACAAGGCCCGCCGTGACCACCGTTCCTCGCCCGGTCCGGTCGCCCCTCGCGTGCGGCCTCACACCGCGGGCGTGGCCAGTGAGTCGGCGACCGCCGACTCGACCGTCGACGCCATGTTGGAAGCTGACCGGCATTTCAGACGACATACAACGGACAACTTGGTGGACACCTCAAACCCAGCCATTTCGGCGCCGGCCCCGACCCGACGTTGAGTTCTATCGCAAGCTCGCCGCTGTCTGCAAGTCGGTCTACTGACCTCAGACGCTGCCTTTGCAACGCAGCCCCCGGATAGAAGCTGCGTCGGAGCCTTGTTTCCTGCGACGCACGAAGAACGCTACGAGCGGGCCCTCGGCCGACCGCCGCCCCACGCCGCTGACGAGTCGCGGTTGGACGCGCCTCCGGTTCATCAGGTCGCCCGGGTGGAAACCACGGCGAGCGACCGTCCACGCGACCACGTGCTCTGCCCGGGCGCGCGCCTCAGCTCGCGCCTCTCTTCATGTCCAGATATGACATCTCA
>CALBET010000283.1 GCA_937888665.1 uncultured Acidobacteriota bacterium | reverse complement strand
CCGGCTGAACAGCCCCCGGCGCGTGGTTTCTTGCAGCAGGCGGGCTCCGACCTTGTCGGCGGCCGGGAAGCTGGCTTTTGTGGATCGGTCGGCCACCAGCTCCACCGCGCACATCAGGCCCTTCCCCCGAATATCACCAACATGCGGGTGGTCGCCAAGGGCGGTGCGAAGCCCCGAGAGGAGCCGGTCGCCCTTGGCCGCGCACTGCGCGGGCAGGTCTTCCTCCTCGATGATGCGCAGGTTGCGGAGGGCCACCGCGCACGCGACCGGATGCGCCGAGTAGGTGTAGGCGTGCATCCAGACGCGGTCGTCGTTGTCGAGGGTCGCCGCGATGCGGTCGTTGATGCCGATCCCGCCCAACGGCACATAGCCGGACGTGATCGCCTTGGCGAACTGCACGATGTCGGGCTCGATGCCCCAGTGGTCCAGCGCAAACAGCGTGCCGGTTCGTCCGAATGCGGTGATCACTTCGTCGGCGACGAGCAGCACATCATACTGGTCGCAGATCTCCCGGATGCGCGGGAAATAGTCATCCTGCGGCACGATGACCCCGCCGGCGCCCTGCACCGGCTCAGCCAGAAACATGCCGACCGTGTCGGCCCCTTCTCGCAGAATCGCCTGCTCCAGCTCGTTGGCCGCCGCCAGGCCCTGGCTCTCGCCGATGGGGGCGTCGTAACGATAGGGATACGGCGACGGGATATGGATGAAGCCGGGTACCCGCGGCTCGAACAGCGGCCAGTACGCGCTCAGGCCGGTCGCGCTCATGGCCGCCAAGGTGGCCCCGTGATATCCCTCGATCCGTGAAATGACCTTGGTTTTCTCCGGTCGCCCACGTAGGGTCCAGTACGCGCGCGACATCTTGATGCTGCTGTCCGTCGCTTCACCGCCGCCACATGTTAGAAAGAAGCGATTAATCGACGGATAGGTCAACGCGGCCAGCTGTTCGGCCAACTCGATCGCCGGCGTGTTCGAGCTGCCGGCAAAGCCGGAGACATACGCGAGCGTCTCGGCTTGTGCCCGGGCCGCCTCCGCCAGCTCTCGGCGCCCATGTCCGGCCAGCACGTTCCACAACCCGGCGAGGCCATCGATGTACTCCTTGCCGTCGGAGTCTGTCAGCATGGCACCCTTCCCCTTCACCCATATCAGGGCACTCTGGTGTGCCCGCGTGTTGTGCAACGGGTGAATCAGATGCGCGGTGTCACGAGCGAGCAGGTCTTTGGTCGTCATGGTGTCGCCAGGTGCTCAGTCGGGCTGGAGCGCCATCCGTGTGTCGGTTGTCAGCACGAGCTGGCGTCGCGGCACGGACCCGTGCCTCGACGGCGGGGCACTAGTCGGCGCGGATGTACGCCCCGTTGCCCAAGCGCTGGAATGGGCCGCCGTCGACCGAGAACTCATCCGTGACGGAGAAGGCTGTGTCAGACGTCACGCGCATCAGTCGTTTGAGGACGTACAGCCGGCCGTCGGCCTCTATCGGCGCCGTCAGAAACGTGATGCCGATCGGGCTGGTCCAGTTTCCAAGGGCGACCAGCTGCTGGCCGGTCGACAGCGCCTCGTGCCACACCACAGACTGGGCGTCCTCGTCGAACCCGATCGTCCACGTTTCCGTGTACGCCTCACCGAAGACCTCGCCCGTCACCGCGCCCCGGACGAACGGGCCGTGCGGAATGTCGGTGAACGTGACGGTGCCGTTGCGCGTGCCGATGCTCAACGGCGGAAACTCACCGCCGGTGTACTCGAAGGTCCAGGTTCCGGCGAAATACTCGAGACGTTGCTCAACCTGCGGCTGCGGAACCTCGGCGCGTCGTTGCCGGGTGAGCTCGATCGTGACATCGAAGCCATGATCGCCAAGCGTGATCCGCCCGCCGCCCGACAGGGTGCGCTCGTCGCGGGTCAGGGTGTAGATCAGTGCCAGGGGCCCGAAGTCGGTGTCGGCTGAGCCCTCGACGGTCAGCTGGGTGTCGGTCGTCACGATATTCGACAGACGAATCTCGCGGCCAGGAGCGAATCCGGTAACCACGCCCGTATACGCGCCGGCTTCACCACCCACGGTGAGGGTCACGCCCGTGTCCTCTCCCTGTCCCGTGCTCATCGTGCCTCGCCAGCTGCCGGCCCACGGGTCTGGCTGGGCCCAGACGGGTGTGGGCAGCGCCAGAGCTGCGAGCAGCGCCACGTAGATGATCTGTCGAGTCTTCACCGTCGTACTCCTTGGGAACGTGGCCAGAAGCCCGCAGGGCTTCCCCCAATCGATGAGACGACTATACGAGCGCCTCATCCAAAGATCAAAACCGGACAGATCACAAGCGAGACGCGGACGAAGCCTCGCGCGCGCGGCCGGGCGCCGGGGCGATGGTGGTGCTCTGGTATGATGCAGAAAATCCATCCACGCCGACCCATCGGTAGGAGGTCGGCGCTTCGAGAGAAAGAGCAGGTGCTCGTGCCCATCTTCACCACGTTGCCGTGCCACGTCCATCGGGTCATCGGCGTGCCGTTGGCGCTCGCGTTGACGGTCGTCGGCTGTTCCTCGGCGGAAATGGCCGGCGTGGCCGGCGTGGCCGAGGTGTCCGTGGTCTCCACCAGAGCCGACATGGTCACGGGCGGCGATGCGCTGGTGCGCGTTGAGCTGCCGGCGGGCACATCGCCAGACACGGTCACGGTGCGGGTTGACGGTCGCGACGTCACGGCCGTTTTTCGCGCCGTGACGGGGGACACCCTGGAGGGGCTGCTGACCGACCTCAGTCTCGGCCTGAACCGCGTGTCGGTGACCACCAGCGACGGCACCCCCGTCGAACTCGAGGTGCGTAACCATCTGGCGACCGGGCCGGTGCTGTCAGGGCCTCACCAGCAGCCGTTTGTCTGCGAGACAGAACAGTTCGAACTCGGGTCCGGCGAGACTCTCGGTGTGCCGATTGACGGCGATTGCTCGGTGGAGCGCCGTGTCGACTACGTGTATCGCTCGGTGGATGGAGGGGCCCTGAAGGCGCTCCCAGACCCCGCCGCTCGACCAGACGATCTGGCGCACACCACCACGTTGCTCGAGGCAGAGGTACCGTACATCGTACGGATCGAGACCGGCACCATCAACCGGGCGATCTACCAGATCGCGCTGCTGCACGACCCGGTGACCGACCCCGAACCGGACCCGTGGCAGTTGCCGCCCGGTTGGAACGGACGCCTGATCTATACCTTCGGGGGCGGGTGCGTGAACGGCTGGTACCGGCAGGGCGCGCGGACCGGTGGGGTGACCGACGACGTCATGCTACGTCAGGGCTACGCGGTGGCCTCGTCGACGCTCAACGTGTTCGGGAACAACTGCGACGACCTGCTCGCGGCCGAGTCGATGATGATGGTCAAGGAACGCTTTATCGAAGCCTACGGCGCGCCGGCGTTCACCATCGGGTGGGGCTGTTCCGGTGGCGCGTATCAGAATCACCAGATCGCCGACAACTATCCCGGGCTGCTCGACGGCATCATCCCCGGGTGCAGCTTTCCCGATGCGATCTCCGGCACGATCCCCTACATCACCGATGCGCGACTGCTCAACCACTACTTCACTCAGGATCCCAACGAGACCGGCGGCGTGACGTTCTCCGAGGAGGAGCAGCGCGCGGTTGCCGGGTTCCTGGTGCTCAACACCATGCCCAATGTGTCGCGCAACGCGGGGCGGATCGCACCGGACGAATTCTGTCCGGATGTGCTGGACGACTCGCTCCGCTACGACGCCAAGACGAACCCAGGGGGTGCCCGGTGTGACGTGTACGACCATGCGGTCAATGTGCTCGGCCGCGACCCAGAGACCGGATTCGCCAGGCGGCCGCTCGACAACGTCGGGGTGCAGTACGGGCTGGACGCGTTGAACGCGGGTGTCATCACGTCGGCGCAGTTCCTCGCTCTGAACGAAGGGGTGGGCGGCTACGACAACGATGGCCAGTTTCGTGCCGAGCGGACGGTCGCGGATCCGGTGGCGCTGCGCGCGGTCTACGAAACCGGCCGTGTCACCCACGGTGGGGGAGGGCTGGCGACGATTCCGATCATCGACTATCGCGCCTATGTCGACGATGCCGAGCGTGGCGACGTGCATGTGCGGTATCACTCGTTCTCGATGCGCGAGCGCCTGCTCCGCGCCAACGGGCGTGCCGACAACCACGTGATGTTCGTCGAAGATAACCGGTATGGGCTGTATTCCACTGACAGCCCGAGGGCCCAGGAGGCGTTGGCGCAGATGGATGCGTGGCTGACGGCCCTCGTGGCCGATACCTCAACGGATCCGGTGATTGAGAAGGTCGTACGCGCCAAGCCGGTCGACCTGGTGGACGCCTGCTGGAGTCGTGGCGACG
>CALBET010000282.1 GCA_937888665.1 uncultured Acidobacteriota bacterium | reverse complement strand
CCCCCCATGACCGGGCTCGGTGTCGACGAGCCGGTCTATCAGCGGCCGAAGCTGGACCAGTTGCTTGGCCAGGGAAAGCCGGGCGACATGCTCAGGAACCTGTTGGTCGAGGCCCACCGGTCCTCGGATGCGTGGGAGCGCCTACAGGAATCTATCGGAAAGCTCTTCGGCTATCGCCTCGAGCCCCCGGACGCCACGGGCGCGCATATCGTCGCCGAGTATCGCGCCATCGACGACGGTCCCACGTTCGATGTGGCCAGCGCGGGGAGCGGGTTTCAGCAGGTGTTGATGCTGCTGACGATGCTGAACACCCGCCCCGGCGCGGTGCTCCTGCTGGACGAGCCGGACGCGCACCTGCACATGATTCTGCAGGACGCCATCTACGGCGAACTGCGGTCGGCCGCGTCTCGGACGGGCGCCCAGCTCGTGGTCGCCACCCACTCGGAGGTCATCATCAACACCGTGGAGCCACGTGAGCTCTGCGTGCTCCTGGACCGGCCTCGGATGCTGGCCGACACCGACCAGCGCCAGGCGCTCATCGAATCGCTGAAGGTGCTCTCGAACACCGACATCGCGAGCGCGTTGCAGGCCCCAGGGGTCTTGTATCTGGAAGGCCACACCGACCTCGAGATACTGCGCGCCTTCGCTCGCGTGCTCGGGCATTCCGCGGAACCGCTGCTCACGAGCCAGTTGTTCTGGCGGCCAATCGTGGCCGAGACACCGTCAGGCCGATCCGGCGTCAAGGCGCGGGACCACTACGAGGCGCTGCGGCTCGTGCGTGACGAGCTCTCCGCGCTGGAACTGGTTGACGGCGACAGCCGCGCGGACATCGGATCGAGCGAGATCACCGGCCACGGGTACCAGCGGTGGCGATGGCGGCGCTACGAGATTGAGAGCTATCTCGTGCACCCCGACGCGCTCGCGCGGTTCGTCGAACATCTGGTCGGTGAAGGCAGTGGCGGACGGCATGTCGACGACCTGCACGCGTATCTGATCGACAGCCTCCCCAGGGGCATCGTCGACCGTCCTCTGGACGACCACCAGTATCTGAAGGACACCAAGGCGCGACGAGACATCCTCCCACCCGCGCTGACGGCCGCTGGTCTGCCGGGGCTGCCCTACACGCGGTATCACGAGATCGCGGCCCTGATGCGCCCCGAGGAGGTGCACCCCGATGTTCGGGAAACACTGGATGTCATCGTGAGGGCGTTCGGGCGATGAGCAACTTCGAGGTCCCCGAGGCAATCATCTGCTCGCCGTTCGAGGAGCCGACCGAGCACTGGCATCTCGCCGAGGGGGTCGAGCCCGAGAGACGCCCCGGACGCCGGTCCGCGGTCTATTTCTATCCGGATCCGGCCATGCAGGGGGATGACAGCCACGGTCCGTCGACCGGCACCGCCATCGAGTTGAAGCTGGTCAACCTGGTGCGGGGACGGGTCAAGGAGTGGCGCACCAGTGGATACCCCGGTGTCGGCGCTACGACACTCGAACTGCTCCGCTACTGGCGGCGGGACGGTCGGCAGTTCCGGTTCTTCTTCGCGCAGCTCGAAGCGGCCGAGACCATCATCTTCCTGAACGAGGCCAGGCTCGACTTCGTGCAGGGGCTGGACGTTCCCACCGACGAGCCGAGCGACCAGCAGCAGGCTGAGCTCGGCTACCGGGCGTTCCGACGCTACGCCTGCAAGATGGCTACTGGATCGGGCAAGACGACGGTCATGGCAATGCTGGCCGCCTGGAGCATCCTCAACAAGGTGCAGGACCGGTCGAACGCTCGCTACTCCGATGTGGTGCTGGTGGTCTGCCCGAACGTGACCATCCGCAGCCGGCTGGCCGAGCTGGACCCGAAGCTGGGAGACACGAGCCTGTATCGCAAGGCGGATATCGTGCCGCCGCACCTGATGGCCGATCTGACGCAGGGCCAGGTTCTGGTGACCAACTGGCACGTCTTCGAACCCCAGACGTCACAAGCCGGCGGGGTCAGCGCCCGCGTGGTCAAGACCGGCCGGCGTGAGACGATCCCGGAGCTTGTTCACATCGGAGCGAAGACGACGGTCGCCCGGGGACGCCGGTATCTGACGAGACAGGAATACGACCGGCAGGTCTCGAACCAGCTGATCACCGTCCTTGACGAAGAGTTGAACCGCGACGGCCAGGTGAAGTACGCCCGGGTGACGCGGGATCGTTATGTCGAAAGTGACACGGCGCTGGTCCGAAGAGTGCTGGGCCGGGCGATCGGCGGCAAGCAGAACATCCTGGTGCTGAACGACGAGGCGCATCATGCCTACCGCATCCACAGCACCGAGCCGGATGCGGACGAGGAAGACCTGTTCGGCGAGGTGGCCGAGGTTGAGGGCTTCGTCAGGGAGGCGACCCTGTGGATCGACGGGCTCGACCGCATCAACAAGCTTCGGGGCATCAACTTCTGCGTAGACCTATCGGCGACGCCCTACTTCCTCGCTCGCGTCGGGCGTCAGACCAACCGCCCGTTCCCCTGGGTGGTGAGCGATTTCCCGCTGACCGACGCCATCGAATCGGGGTTGGTGAAGATTCCGCAGCTGGCGGTGCGCGACAGCACCGGCGCCAAGATTCCCGGTTACTTCAACATCTGGCGCTGGATCTTGCCGCAGCTCACCTCGGCGGAGCGCGGCGGCAAGAAGGGCTCACCGAAACCGGAGGCGGTGCTGAAGTGGGCCAATACGCCGATCACGATGTTGGGGGGACTGTGGGAAACGCGTCGCGTCGAGTGGGCGGCGTCCGCCGACGACCCACGCCCCCCTGTCTTCATCCTGGTCTGCAAGAACACGGCGATAGCGAAGGTGGTCTACGAGTGGCTGGCGGAAAACCGGCCGCCGATGGGTATCCCGCCTGCCCGGATCGACGGTCTACGAAACGCCGACGGCCAGGTGAACACTATCCGCGTCGACTCACGGGTGGTCAGCGAGAGCGACGGCGACCATCCGAAGTCTGACGACGTGCGGTGGATGCGGTTCACGCTCGACACGGTCGGCCGTACCGAGTGGCCACGGGACCGGCAGGGGCGTCCGGGCTATCCGGACGGGTTCGAAGAGCTGGCCCGGAAGCGCGGGCAGCCGCTTCACCCGCCAGGCCGCGATGTGCGCTGCATTGTCTCGGTGGGCATGCTGACCGAGGGCTGGGACTGCAACACAGTGACCCATATCGTGGGGCTGCGACCGTTCATGTCCCAGCTGCTATGCGAACAGGTCGTGGGTCGCGGGCTGCGGCGACGGACCTACGAGCTGAACAAGCATGGCCTCATGACCGAAGAGGTGGCCACCGTCTTTGGCGTGCCGTTCCAGGTGATTCCGTTCAAGGCCCGCCCGACCCCCGCGCCGCCACCCGAAAAACGCCATCACGTCCAGGCGTTGCCGGGCCGGGCTCACCTTGAGATCCGATTTCCGAGGGTCGAGGGATATCGACAGGCAATCCGCAACCGCGTGACCATCGACTGGGACACGGTGCCTCCGCTGGTGGTAGACCCGTTCCGAATCCCGCCCGAGGTGGAGGTGAAGGCGTCCCTGCCGACGAACGAGGGGCGACCGTCCCTGCGTGGCCCAGGAGCGCTGGAGCGGATCGACCTCAACCCATTCCGCGCCGGCCGGCGGCTGCAGGAACTGGTGTTCGAGATGGCCGGCGATCTCACCCGCGAATACGTGAACGGGGGAGCGAGCGAGGCGCCCGCCCACGTCCTGTTCCCCCAGCTCGCGCGGCTCGTGCAGCGGTATGTCGACGGCAAGGTGACCGCCATCCCACCGGCCGAGCGACTCGACCTGTTTCTGTCGCCCTATTATGGATGGGCGCTGGAACGCCTGGCCGCCGCGATTCGTCCCGACACCACCCAGGGCGAGGCGCCCGAGGTTCCTCGCTACGAGACCAGTCGTGGCCCCGGTTCCACCGCCGACGTCGACTACTGGACGAGTCGCGATGTGCGTGAGGTCGCGCGTAGCCACGTCAACTACGTGGTCGCCGACACCGCGAAGTGGGAGCAGCAAGCCGCCTATGTGATCGACACGCATCCGGCGGTCGAAGCGTTCGTCAAGAACGCTGGGCTGGGTTTCGCGATTCCGTACCTGCACAACGGCCAGCCCCACGACTTCGTGCCGGACTTCATCGTCCGGCTGCGCAATGAGCCCCCCGTGCATCTCATCATTGAGACCAAAGGGTTCGACAACCTGGCGGAGGTCAAGGCGGCCGCCGCCGAGCGCTGGGTCGACGCCGTGAACGCCGATGGACGGGACGGGACGTGGCGCTTCTCGATGGCTCGGCGGGTCGATGAGGTGCGTCGGATCCTTGATGCCCGGTAGCGCCTGGCTCGGCCCGACCAGTCCACGACGGCCGGTAGAGTGTTTCCTCAGGATCCGGGTCGGCCGAGGTACACGGCTCGGCCCCAAAAGGCAGGACAATGAATCACAGGGCAAGCGGAACGAGGGGCAGGTCGGACACCGCGGCGCGCCTCCCGCGGCTGGCGGTTGTCAGTTGCTTGTGGTCCTGCCTCTGTGTGCTCGCGGTCGGGCCGGTTGAGGCGGCCTCGTGCGAGGAGTTGCGCTCGCTGCAGCTGCCGGACGTGCGTATTGTCTCGGCGGACGCACGCGCCTCCGGGCCCTTTGCACTCCCGGCGGGACGCGGCGACGTCACACTGACGCTGCCAGCCTTCTGCCGCGTCGTGGCGGTTGCCACGCCGACGCCAGATTCCGAGATCCGGTTCGAGGTCTGGCTGCCGTCCGCCGACGACTGGAACGGCCGTCTCCTCGGGGTCGGCAACGGGGGCTATACCGGCGCCATCGGGTACCCGGCGCTGGCCGACGGGCTTCGCGGTGGCTACGCCAGCGTCGGGAGCGACACGGGGCATCGCGGGAGTGATCTGGTCTTCGGTGTCGGGCACCCGGAGAAGATCGCCGACTGGGGACATCGCGCGGTGCATGCGATGACCGAGGCGGCCAAGCCGATCGTGCGCGCCTACCACGGTCGGTTCGCGCATCACGCGTACTTCAGCGGCTGCTCGACCGGCGGCCACCAGGCCCTCTCGGAGGCACAGCGCTATCCGGACGACTACGACGGGATCCTGGCCGGCGCGCCGGGACACAACCGCACCCGTCTGAACGCTGGTTTCCTATGGTCGTGGATGGCGCTCCACGACGTCGATGGGGCGGCGCTGATGCCGCCGGAGAAGCTGTCGACGCTTGCGGCGGCCGTGATGGCGAGCTGCGACGCCGTCGACGGGGTCGCCGACGGTGTCATCGACAACCCCGGCCGATGCCGGTTCGATCCGGCCGCGCTCCGCTGCACCGGCGGTGACCAGGCCGACTGCCTCACCGACACACAGGTGGAGGCGGTTCGGAAGGTGTATGCCGGCCCACGGAATCCGCGAACCGGCGAGCGGGTGTTCGCCGGCTGGTCGCCGGGGAGCGAGAGTCTCGGCGACGGTCGTGGCGGCTGGGCCGGCTATCTTCTCCGTCCGCCGGAACCGATGCGACTCGGCTACTGGGCCCGCTGGGTCTTCGGCGATCCGCACTGGGACTGGCGCACCTTCGATTGGGACCGCGATCTGGACTACGCTCAGCGGCGCATGGAGACGGTGGACGCCACGGACCCCGATCTCGGCGCGTTTCGGCGCCGCGGGGGGAAGCTGCTGCTCTATGCGGGCTGGGCCGATGCGGTCGTGCCGGCGAGCGACACCACTGCCTACTACGAAGCCGTGCAACAGGCCTCGGGCGGGCCGGATACGACCGCCACCTTCGCCCGGTTGTTTACGGTGCCTGGCATGGGCCACTGCGGCGGCGGACCGGGCCCGGGCACGTTCGACGGGCTTGGCGCGCTCGCACGGTGGGTCGAAACGGGTGCCGGGCCAGACCGGCTCATTGCATCGAAGGTTGTCAACGGCGTTGTGGAGCGCACGCGGCCGCTGTGTCCCTATCCCCAGGTGGCGCGGTACACCGGTGGGGGGAGTACCGACGAAGCAGAGAATTTCCGCTGTGTGGTGCCTGCCGACTAGCGGGTCCCCATGGCGCCGATGCGTGCCGTTCCGACCCGGGCCGCATGTGATAGGAGTCGAACATGTCCAGCATGACAAGCGTGGCCAGCGCGACGAGTCTCCTCCTCGTGACCGCCCTGATGGCGGCGTTGAGTCCCGTCGTCGAGGCCAGCATCGTCCGCATCGTCATCGACACCGTCGAATCGCCGACGGATGACCCTCAGGTCTACGGGGACGTCGGGGCGTACGAGCGCCTGGTCGGTCGCGCGTTCGGTGAGCTCGACCCGGCCGACCCGCGCAATGCGCTGATTCAGGATCTCGACCTGGCGCCGCGCAACGAACGGGGCCGTGTCGAATACATCGTCGACTTCGTGTTGCGGAAGCCGGTCGACCTGGCCCACAGTTCCGGCGTGTTGCGGTATGACGCGCCCAACCGGGGGAACGCGAGGGGCGTCGACCCCTACTTCCAGCATCGCGGCCACATCCTGCTGGCGGCCGGCTGGCAGGGCGATGTGCCCGGCGGGACACGCCGCCTTCGCGTGGAGGTGCCGGTGGCGAGACAGCCGGACGGGTCGGCGGTCACCGGAATCGTCCGGGCCGAGTTGATCACGCGCCGGCCGACCGACACGCTGCCGCTCAGCGGCGGAGCCTTCAGCAACGCGCACACGCCGTATGCGGCGGCCTCACTCGACCAGCCGACCGCCACGCTGACCGAGCGCCGGCGCGCCGGAGACCCGGCTGAACTGGTGCCGCGTGCGCGGTGGCGCTTCGCCGATTGCGGCGACGTGTCGTTCCCGGGCCGTCCGCGTCCGACCCACGTCTGCCTGGAAGGCGGGTTCGACCCTGCGCTCATCTACGAGCTGACCTACACGGCAACGGACCCGCTGGTGCTCGGCATCGGCTTCGCCGCTACCCGGGACCTGGTCTCGTTCTTCCATCACGCCGAGGCTGACCTCACCGGCACCGAGAACCCGATCGCCGGCGTCGTTCGTCACACCGTCGGCGCCGGGACGTCTCAGTCGGGCAACTTCGTCAAGACGTTCATCCATCTTGGTTTCAACGAGGACGAGTCCGGCCGGCCGGTGTTCGACGGGCTGGTGCCGCTGATTGCGGCCCGCCACACCGCGCTCAACGTGCGGTTCGGTCAGCCGGGACGAGGTGGCGGGCAGCGTGAGGACCACGTCTATCCGGGACATTCGGCGCCGTCGACCTGGGCGCCCAGCTATGACGAGGTCGCCGACCGTACGGGAGGCATTCTGGTCCGCTGCCGGGCCAGCGGGACGTGCCCGAAGGTTGTCCAGCCGCTGAGCACCGCCGAGTACTGGCACCTGCAGGCGTCGCCGACGCACACCGACGCGCCGGGCCGCGCTGACATCGTCCTGCCGCCCGAGGTGCGCGTGTATCTCTTCGCGAGTACCCAGCACGGCCCGCGCGGTGGCACCGGCGGCTGTGTGTATCCGCTCAACCCCAACCCGTACGCCGACACCCTGCGGGCGCTCACGGTGGCGCTCGAAGCGTGGGTGGTCGATGGCGTCGAGCCGCCCGCCAGTCGAGTGCCGCGGGTCGACGACGGCACCCTCGTGGCCTCGGGTCACCTGGCCTGGCCGCCCATACCGGGTGTGACCTACACCGGCCTGGTCAACACGATGCCGCTCCTTGACTTCGGGCCTGGCTACCGCCCCGACGACGAATCGGGTATCGTGCGCGAGCCTCCCGTCAGGCCGGGTCGAGACTACGGCATCCTCGTTCCGCAGGTCGACCAGGACGGCAACGATCTGGCTGGCATCCGCTCGACCACCATTCAGGCGCCCGTAGGCACCTACACCGGCTGGAACTATCTCGACAGTGGCGACGCCTGCATCCTGAGCGGTGCCTTTTTTCCGTTCGCGACGACACGCGCCGAGCGGGAAGAGGCCGGCGACCCACGGTCATCTCTGGAGGAGCGGTATGGGGATCAGGCCGGCTATGTAGCTGCCGTCCGTGCCGCCTCAGCGGGGCTGGTGGCCGAGCGGGTGCTCCTGCCTGAAGACGCTGAGCGGCTCGTGGCCGAGGCGGAGACGACCCCCTTGTTTCCCTGACGGTCCGGCGCGTTGGCGCTCACCCGGGCTGCCTCTGCCTGTTACCGTCGGTCAACCGAGCTTCAGCAGTCGTGCCGCATTGCGCCAGTAGATGCGCTCCCGGTCCTCGGTCGTGATCGGCAACTCGTCGATGACCCTGATCGTCTCGCGGATATACATCGGCCCCTGTTCGGGGTCGAACGGCGCGTCTGACGCGAACAAGACCTGGTCAACGCCGAAGAACTCGAGTCCGCAGCGGGTGGCCGCGTCTGCCCCGAACAGCGCGGTGTCCGCGTAAAACATCCGAAAGTAGTCGAGTGGACGCTTGCGGAGTGCCTTGAGGGTTGCGGAGTAGTCGGTATCCGACGTGCGCACACCGAGCTGATCGCACCCTGGACCGAGACGTCCCTCGAAGAACGGCGCCATCGCCCCCATGTGGTGCGTGATGATCTTGATCGCCGGGAATCGATCGAAGAGTCCGGCGAACACGATCCGCGCCATCGCCACGCTGGTCTCGTAGGGCCAGCCGAAGGTCCACCAGATTTCGAACAGCGAGCGCTCTTCATCCGCATAGTCCGACACCTCGGCGGTCCGGTACGGATGGAGCCAGAGTGGCAGGTCGTATCCAGCCATCGCCTCGAACAACGGGAGAAATCGCGGCGCGACGATCGGCGTACCGTTGACGTTGGTGAAGACCTGCACGCCGCGCGCGCCGAGATCGCCAATCGTGCGCTGGGTCTCGCGCATCGCCGCGTCGACATCGTTCAACGGCAACGAGGCGACGAAGCCGGGAAACCGATCGCGATGCCGTTCGACGAGTTCGGCCATCCCGTCGTTGGCCCGCCGTGCAAGGTCGGCCGCATCCGTGGGGCTGGCGTACGCTTCGAGCGGCGGCGTGGCGAGCGAGAGGATTTGCTGGTAGCCCTCGAAGGCGTCCATCACCCGGAAGCGCACGTCCAGATCGACAAGCATCGGAACGCCTCGCACCCGTTTGCCCGTGTCCTTGTAGTTGGGCGCGACCTCTCGCATGCGAGAGACGTAGGCTTCGGGGAAGATGTGGGTGAAGATGTCGATCTTGCGCATGAACGCGTCATCGCGCCGCGTTGCGGGCCACAGGCTCCAACAGTTTCAGCCCCACACCTGGCGCGCCGTGCTCATGACCAGCTCCAGCTTGGCCCACTGGTCTTCCTCGGTGAGCAGGTTGCCCTCCGCCGTCGACGCGAAGCCGCACTGTGTACTCAGCGCGAGTCGTTCGAGTGGCACGTACCGGGACGCCTGGTCGACCCGCCTGGCGAGCTCGTCCGGGTCTTCGAGCTGCGGGCGCTTGCTGCTCACCAGACCGAGCACCACGGTCTTGTCGGGCGGCGCGAACCTGAGCGGCTCGAAGGTGCCCGATCGTTCGTCGTCGTACTCCAGCAGGAAACGGTCGACCGCGAGACCGCCAAGCACCGTGTCGGCGATTGCGTCGTAGCCCCCCTCGGCGTACCACTGACTGCGGTTGTTCCCTCGACAGAGGTGGATGGCCAGGGTCACGCCTTCGCGCCGAGCCGCCTCGAAGCAGGCGTTGTCCGCGCGAACCGCCTCCTCCAGCGCCGCATCCGGGTCGACGCCGATTGTGGTCCGAACCCACTCGCGCCATTTGGGGTCCACGTAGTAGCTGTAGCGGGGTGCGTCGATCTGCAGATACGACACGCCCTCGGTCGCGAGCTGCTGTAGCTCTTGTTTGAGGATGGCCACGACGTCCCAGAGAAGCGCGCTGTGGTCCGGATACACCCTGTCGGTCACGCCCCGCTTGAACGCGATGGCCGGGAACTGATTGGCACTCGGCAGCGTCATCTTGATGCCGGTGCCGGCATGGGCCCGAAGAAACGGCAGCTCGTGCCCGGTCAGACGGCGAACCGGCCGTAGCGTATCTGTCACGATACCGGTGACGCTGCTGGCCGGTGCCACGGCCTCATCCCCGGCCTGCCACGTACGCTGGACAGCGTCCTCCAGGTCGAAGCCGTCGACCGCATCGGTGAAATCGCTCATGAAGTTGCGCCGGCGCAACTCGCCGTCCGTCACCGCTTCGAAACCCAGATCTCGCTGGCGCCCCATCACCCGCAGGATGTGCTGGTCCTCAAGGGCCCGGAGCCGCTCGGCGTCAACCGGGGTGGCGGCGCGCGCCGCCAGCAGCTCCGCTGGACGCAACAAGCTGCCAACCTGGTCGGCGCGGTACGATGTGGCCATGGTCTGTCTCCGGTGTGGTGAAGGGCGGCGGAACGATACGCGGCGGCATCGTTCGGAGAGCTGGTCGGCCGCCGGGTGACGATCCCTCACCGCGTGAGAGTTCCGCCCCCGGCCGGCGCCGTCGTTTATGCGACCCGAGCGAGTCTATTGTTCCGGCTTCCGCTCGTACCGCTTCAGATCGCGCGGACCCACTTCGGCGCCGTAGATGTTGCCGGCGGCGTCCACCGCCACGCCCTCCGAGAAGCTGGTGCCCCGGAGCGGTCCGTTGTTGGCGTCGGCGGGGTCGGGGATGAAATACATGACCTCGCCGGTCTTGGCGCTGCCGATCCGGATACCCCGCTTCCACTCACCGTGGTCGCGGGAGTCGGCCGACTCGGAGTCGGTGGCGTACAGCATGTCGTCGGCGTCGATGAAGATGCCGCTGTTCCGGCTGAACTGGTACCAGGTGTCGAGCAGGGTGCCGTCCTGGTCGTAGATCAGGATGCGGTTGTTCGAGCGGTCCGCCACGAACAGCCGGCCCTGCGAGTCAAACGCCAGCGCATGCGGCACGCCCATCTGGTTGGGACCGGTGCCGGTCTCACCCCACTCCTTGATGAACTTCCCGTTGGCGTCGAATTTCACGACGCGCTGCCGCGAGCGCGTGCCGCCGTGCCCATCGCCGACATAGATGGACCCGTCGGGCCCAACCACGACGTCGGACGGCTCGGTGAAGTGTGTCGCGTCGTTCCCCGCTTCGCCGGCCGTGCCCAGGCTCAGCAGCACGTCGCCGTCCGGGCTGAACTTGTGCACCTGGTGGCCTTTGCCGTTGCCGCCACGCGCGTCGGTCACCCAGACATTCCCCTCGGTGTCGACGTGGATGCCGTGCGGCCAGTTCATCTTGCCGGCGCCGAAACTCTTTACGAGCTGGCCCGAGCTGTCGAACTTCAAGACCGTGTCGAGCGTCGAGCCTTCACAGGCGTTCTGACCACAACGCTCAGCGACCCAGATGTGTACCCCGTCCGGGTCGATATCGACCGCGCTGGTCGAGCCCCAATGGCGCGCGCCGGGCATCTTGGCCCACCCACTGACAGCCTGGTAGGGATTCGGCAGATCGTTGCCGGTGTCTTGCGCAATCGCCAGCGAGGGCGCGCCGGCCAATGGAATCAGGATGGCCGCGGCGAGAAGTGCTTGTCGAATGGGATAGAACACGGATGTCCTCCTGGTAAAAGAATGGCTGCGAACTCAGCGATCTGCCGCCGCCTTCGCCGATGGAAGCCGACACCCCGCATGGCATTCTGTCCCGTTCAGGCATCGTTTGCCAAGAACGCGACCGGCGTTTCTACAGGTTCCGTCGGAGAAACTGCACCAGCGTGTAGCCGTCGAGCCATTGGAACGGGGTCTTTCCGATGGTGTAGTGGCCGCACGGCATCACCGCGACCTGGTGCGGTATCTCGCGTGTCTTGAAGTCCTGCACCAGTTGACGGGAGAGCCTGACCGGGAAGGACAGGTCGTAGCGGGCATAGACGAGCAGCGTCGGCGTGCTCCGCATGCGGTCGATGTACGGCTGTGGGCTGATCGGCAGCCAGCATCGTCGTAACTGATCGAGCTCGATGGCGCCGTCGAGTCCGGCGCGGACATGTGTCGTCGAGATGCCCTCCCAGACGACATCGGCGAAGTAGGGGGAAATGTGGTTGAGCGCCGCAGCCTTGATGAGCGGCTCGTGCGCCGCCGTGAGCATCGCCAGACAGGACCCCAGGCTCGTACCCAGGATGCCGATGCGTTCGTAGCCCTGCGCGGCCAGCCAGGCGATGGCCCGGCGCGCATCGAGCACGGCCTGTCTATTGGCGTGCAGGGTCCGGCCGAGGTTGGGACTGACGATGTAGTCGGCGCGCTCCAGTTCGGGGGGCATCCGGTCGTCGTGGTACGGCAGGCTCAGCCGCAACGCGCTGATGCCCACCCGCGCGAGTAGCTGGCACAGGCCGACATGCGCACCGGGGTCCGAGTTCCACTGTGGCAGCACCAGGGTGGCCCGGCGTCCGGTTGGTCCCTGTTCGGCCGGGAAGTACCGCAGGCGAACGGTGTTGTTCTCGTGATGCGGGGTCGTGACCGCGCTCGGAAAGGTCAGCGCATCACCCTCCACGCTGTAGTCCTGACATGGCGCGACCGTGAACCAGTCGGGGTCCGACACGGCGCGGTCGGCGAACTGTTCGAACCGGCTCCCGGCGGTGTCGTCCGGGCCAGGTTCAGCGTCGATCCAGTCCAGTCCCCACTCGAAGGGCCGCACGATCCTGTTGGTATCTACCGCCACAAGACGGCGTTCCCAGGCGTAGAAGAATTTGCTGATCATGAAACACGAAGGTGGGGACGAGCCGAGCGCGGTCCGCGGTAATTGGCCAGGGTTCGGTGTCAGGGTCAGGGAGCGACGTCGGGCTCCGCCGGCCAACCTCCAGTGTAGTATGACGAAAAAGGAGTGTTGTCATGAGCGTCACACATGTTGGAGTTCAGGAGGCGCATCAGCTGCAGACGGACGACGGGTACACCTACGTCGACGTGCGGTCGGTACCGGAATATGAGCGAGGGCATCCGGATGGTGCCCACAACGTGCCGCTGCTGCACTTCGACCCGCAGACGGGGCAGATGAGGCCGAATCCGGACTTCCTGGCGGTGATGCAGGCCAACTATCCCCCTGACACCAAGTTGTTGGTCGGATGCCAGGTGGGTGGCCGGTCGGGGAAGGCGGCGCTGATCCTTGCGGAGTCAGGCTATACCCCGGTCAACGTCAAAGGGGGATTCGGGGGTCGCACCGACCCCGCCACCGGGCAGGTGATCGACGAAGGCTGGTCGCAGGCGGGACTGCCGGTGGCGATCGGCGGCTCGGAAGACGGGAGCTACGACGTGCTGCAGCAGAAGGTCGCAGCTAGTTAGGCCTCTGGCGCCAGCACCTGCTCGCAGGCTTCGGCGACTGCCAGGAGCTGTTCCGTGCACGATCGGCGACCGACCAGCTGCAGCCCGACCGGCAGCCCGCTCGCGGTCTGTCCGCATGGAATCGACACGGCCGGGTGACCGGTCGCGTTGAACAGCTGCGTCAATCGCAGCATGACGTTCCGCACCGAGACGGGGCGGCCCCCGAGCCCGAGCTCGACGGTGTCGATCCCGAGCCGCGGCGCGGGAATCGCGAGAGATGGCAGCACCAGGGCGTCGTGGTCTGCGAGCGCCTCGTCGACGGCCTGCGCGAGGACCGCTCGGCCTCGCTGGGCACGGACGTAGTCTTCGGCCAACACATACCGCCCAAGTTCCAGTCGCACCCGCACGCCCTCGGTGTACGCCTCGCCCTGCCGCTCCAGCGACGACGCGTGCGCGGCCGCCGCTTCCGGCAACACCAGATGCAGACAGACGGTGGCCGTGTCACTCGCGTGGCGTATGGGGGACGTGCTCACGGCCCAGGCGGCGTCGCCTAACCGTTCCAGCGCCTGTTCGAACACCGCCCGGACCTCGTCGTCGAGCTGGTCCAGAAAGTAGGGTCGCGGGCAGCCGAGTCGGCGCGCCGGCGGAGTGGTCGTGTCAGCGGCCGTGGTGGTGCCGCGCATGGCGGCAAACATGATCCGCGCATCGGCCACGCAGCGGGTCAGCGGACCGACGTGGTCGAGACTGGGCGCGAGCGGCACGATACCGTCGCACGAAAGCTCGCCGAACGTCGGCTTCAGACCGACCAGTCCGCAGGCGGCGGCCGGAATTCTGATTGAGCCGCCCGTGTCTGTCCCCACACTCGCCGTCACCATCCCCCCTGCCACCGATACCGCTGACCCGCTGCTTGAGCCGCCGGGCGACCGGGTGGTATCGACGGGGTGTCGAGTCGGGCCGAACGCGGAGTCTTCGCCGGTCGTCCCGAACGCGAACTCGTGGAGGTTGCATTTCCCGATCAGGATGGCGCCTGCGGACCGCAGGCGAGCCACCACCGGCGCGTCGGCGTCGGCCGGCGACCGGTCGGTGACGCGAGACGCCGCCGTCGTCGGCACCCCGACCACATCGATCAGGTCCTTGACCGAAATCGGGATGCCGTGGAGGGGGCCGCGGTAGCGACCGACCGCAATCTCCGCGTCGGCCCGCGCGGCCGCCAGGCGGGCGCTCTCGTCCAGCACCACCGTGAAGGCGTTCAGCGTAGCGTCACGAGTCGCGATGCGATGAAGCGCCGCCTCGACAACCTCGCGAACCGACACCTCGCCGACCTCGATCGCGGCCGCCAGACGGCGCAAGGCCGGTTCAGGTGGTAGGGGTGTCATCGGGCTGGGGTGTCTCCGGAGCCGGTCGGCTCGCGGCGTGATGATTCCACTCCGCTTCGCGGAGTGCGCGGGTGGCGTCCGCCAACGCTGTGAGCAGTGGCCCGAGGGCTGGCAGCTGCCGCCGTTCGGCGTTCGTCTGGGCGGCGTCGAGCCAGTCGTCAAGGGTCAGGGTCATCAGGGTCTCCGCCGCACAGACACCGCCAGACCGTCGCGAACCGGGAGGAAGCTGGTCATGAGGCGCTCGTCAGCCGCCAACCGGCGGTTGTATTCCGCGATCGCCGCGGTGTCCTCCGGCGCCCGCCGCGGCGGTGTCACCAGCCCAGGCACCACCTCGCCATCCCAGAGGATGTTGTCGGTGACCAGGACGCCGCCCGGACGGAGCAGGGACACCAACCGGTCGAGAAGCGGTCCGTATTGCCGTTTGTCGCCGTCGTTGAAGATCAGGTCGAAGGGGCCCGCCACCTTGTGAACCATGCGAGCCGCATCGCCCACGACCACGCTGACGCGACCGGCGAGCCCCGCCTCTTCGAAGTGGCGCCGCGCCACGGCCGCCCGCTCCGGGTCGATCTCCAGCGTGAAGATCTGGCCGTCAGCGGGAAGCGATCGGGCCAGCCAGAGGGCGGAGTATCCGTTGGCCGTCCCGATTTCCAGCACGCGCCGGGTCCCGGTCGCGATGACGAGCGCTTCCAGCAACCGACCCACGGCCGGATTGATAATCGGCAGGCCGAGTGACTCACCCTCGGCGGCCACCCGCGTGAGTTGCGGGTCATGCACCTCGAGGGACGCGAGATAGCCTTCGATCTCCGGAGCCACGATCTGCATGGGTCAAATTATACGAGCGTCGTGCTGGCCCCGCGTGGGGTCCGGGGCGCAGCCCCGTCTGAGGAAAGCCCGACAATGCGCGCCCCGCGGCCCCTCGGCGTCAGCAGTCATCGTGGCGCAGGCCTTCAGGCCTGCGACCGACCCACCAATGACTAAATCATCGCCTCGTCATGAACGAGTTCGCCGCGGTCGAACCGGCCCGGGTCGAGGCTGCTGACATCGACGGTGTCGGACCGACCGGTTCTGATCAGCTCCGACAGAACCTTTCCCACCGCGGGCGCGATCATGAGTCCGTGTCCGCTGAAGCCGTTGGCGAGGAAGAATCCGGGCGCATCCGGATGTTCGCCGAGGAGCGGATTGTGGTCTGGGGTCATGGCGTACAGACCGGCCCAGCCGTCCACCAACGTGGCAGCCTCGAGCCGCGGGACGCGTCGTACCAGGGGTGGCCGGAAGTCGGCCTCCCATCGTGACAGGTCGCACTCGAAGTTCTCGCCCGGCGGCTCGCCGAGCCGCGTGCAGGCGACAATGAGTCGGTCGGGGTCCGACTCGGTGACCGGATCATCGTGGCGCCAGTGGACGCCGGTCGGGTCGATGACCACGGGAAACCGATATGGCCACGGGGTCGGCAAGGCGCATCGGAACAGCTGCTGGCGCACCGGGTACACCGGGAGCTCGAGACCGGCCATCGCTCCCAGGCGGGCCGCGAACGGGCCGGCCGCGTTCACGACAGCGACGGCCTCGCCTCCCACAGTTGTGCCGTCCGCCAGTTCGACACCGACGACGCGGTCGGACCGGCGGAGGAGGCCCGTGACCTCGGCCGGGACGAATTCTGCGCCTGCCGCGGCGGCCGCGGCGCGGAACCCGCGAAGCACGTCGCGCGGTTCCAGATAGCCATCATCCGCGCCGAAGACCCCGAAACGGATGTCGTCCAGGCGGACGCCCGGTAGTCGGTCGGCCAGCGCGTCCAGACCGAGACGTTCCACCTGGGCGCCCAGCCCGCGTTGTCGCTCGACCCGCGCCTCGAAGCGCGACGAGGACGCCTCGTCCACCAGAAACAGATAACCGCGTGAGCGAAAATTGACCCGGGGGTGATGGCCCGGGACCCGCATGGTGTCGTCGAACTCGGCGTAGAACCGTCTGCTATACCGAGCCAGCCCGATGTTGACGGCCGAGCTGAACTGCTGGCGCACACCGCCCATGGCCAGCGACGATGAGGCGCGCGCGTAGGTAGGGTCTCGCTCGACGACGACGAGTCGACCGTCGTGTCCGTCCCGGCGCAGATGGTAGGCGATGCTCGAACCGACCACGCCGCCACCGACGATGATGATGGTGCCGCCCGTCTTCATGCGGTGTCATCGGCGACCGGCGACCGGCGGCTGAGGGGAGCCGGCCGTGTCGCCGCCGTGCTCCAGATGGTGTTTCAGGGCGTCCAGCGACGACGTCCATCCCGCCGCGATGAGCGCGTAGTAGCGCTGCCATCGCACGCCCTCGTCCGAGCCGCTCTGTCGCAACCGCACCCGAGTGGCCGGGCCCTCGACCCGACAGCTGACTTCGAGCGCCATTGGACCGAATGGCTCCGATTCCGGCGGCAGCCAGTAGCAGTCTGCGAGGAAGAGTTCACGACGGGGTCGGTACTCCATGACCGTACCGTAGAACACCCCGCCCAGGGTGCCGAGCAGTGTGTCGCTGAACGGCGTGTTGCGCCACTCGACCGCGTAGATGCCCAGCGGCCGAGGGACCGTGACCGAGCGGACGGCGTCCCACCAGACGGTCAGTGCCGCCGGGTCGAAGAAGGCGGACAGCACGGCCTCTGGCGCCGCCGTGATCACCACAGAATGCTCGAAGGTCAACGGCGCAACGGCCATGTCATGATGCTCCCTGCTCGAGACGACCGTAGCAAGGCCCTTCAGGGCCGCCACGTCAATACAGGAGATACCCCTCCCGCAGGGAGCGGAACGCCTGCAGGCCCGCCTCCCAGGCTTTCGCAATCGTGGTGAACGAGCTGTCGTCGTCGAGCTGTCGCCGCAGCTGGTCCGAACCGGACAGGATGTCGATGGGCGGCATGACTGTTTCGTACTCGTACGGCGGCTGCCGCCAGGCAAACCGGTCTGGGGCCAGCCGCCGACATGTCTGGAGCAGCGCCACCGCCGTTTGGACCGGTTGAAACGTGGCCCGGTCGGTGACATGCAGCTGACACCCGCCGCACGGCTTGCCCGCATGTTTCTGGAACGTCGGCTGAAACTCCGCTGGCCGGAAGTGGACGCCGGGGAGCTGGTGGTCGTTCATGGCGCCCGCCACCGTGGTTGCCTCGAGCCAGGGTGCGCCGACCAGCTCGAATGGGCGGGTCGTGCCGCGCCCCTCCGACAGGTTCGTGCCCTCCAAGAGCACCTGGCCAGGATAGACGATGGCGCTGTCGAGCGTCGGGAGATTGGGAGACGGCAGCACCCACGGCAGGCCGGTGTCATCGTAGTACATCTCGCGGCGCCACCCGTGCAGCGGGAGCACCTCCAGTGACGCACCGAGACCGAAGCACTCGTTGCACAACCGCGCCATCTCGCCGATGGTCAGCCCGTGACGGAGCGGAATCGGGAAAAGACCGACGAAGGACTCGAAGCCGGGCTGCAGCATGCCGCCCTCGACCGCCTGCCCGCCCACCGGGTTGGGCCGGTCGCACACGAGCACCGGGACTCCGTGACGTGCGCACGCCCGCAGGCAGTTCGTCATCGTGTGGATGTAGGTGTAGACGCGCGTGCCGACATCCTGCAGGTCAATCACCAGCAGGTCGAGCCCAGCCAGCATGGCGGCATCCGGCTCCCGGGTCTCTCCGTAGAGCGAGTAGATCGGTACCCCCAGGGTCTGATGACGGCCGTGGTCGGTCTCGACCATGTTGTCCTGCACATCAGACCGGAACCCGTGCTGTGGTCCGAACAGCGCCGCCAGGGTGACTCCTGGGAGGGACGCGACCATGTCGGTCACGTGGCGGAATTCATGGTCGACGGAGGCCGGGTTCGCGACGAGTCCGACCCGGTGACCACCGAGGCGCGACGCCAGACCTGCCGATCCGAGGGTGACAGACATCGCCGCATTATAAGGACCCGGCTCATCTGATGCTGCTTCGGGCAGGCGCCCGGGTCGTCGCGGCGGTGTTCACAGCGTCGGCAGGAATGAGCTATCCCTTGCCCGTGCTATGATTTGCGAGATATCCGCCTATTTTTGGAAGCGGCCTCATTTTCATGCGCACCCCGACGGTTCACAGCCACGCCGCGTCGAGTCTGCCGGACTCCACTCCACCCGCTCCCGTCCGACCGTTTCTGAAGTGGGCCGGCGGCAAGCGGCAGTTGTTGTCGCAGCTTGCGCGGTTCCAGCCAGCCGATTTCGGCGCCTACTGCGAGCCGTTTCTCGGAAGTGGCGCGTTGTTCTTCGATCTGCACAGCCGCGGCGTGCTCGACGGCCGCCGCGTGGTGCTGATGGACAACAATGCCGACCTGATCGGCGCCTTTCTATCCGTGCGGAACGACGTGCCGCGCGTGATCCGCAGCCTGAGGCGGCTGGCGAAGGCGCACCAGATCGATCCGAGCGGGTGTTACTACCGCGTGCGAGATCAACGGTTCAACCCGTTGCGTCGTCGTCTCGCGGAGACCGACGGACCGGACGGATCCGCTGGGCGACGCAGCGAGCGATACACGCCCGCCCTCGCCGCGATGTTGATCTACCTGAATCACACCGGCTTCAACGGCCTGTTTCGCCTGAATTCGTCCGGTGGATTCAACGTGCCCGAGGGCCGCTACGCGAAGCCGCGGATTTGCGATGCGGGCACTCTTCGGTTGGTCTCGGCCGCGTTGTCGAGACCGGGGGTGGACGTGCGTGAGAACCGGTTCGAGTCCGTCTGCGAGTGGGCCATGCCGGGTGATTTTCTCTATTTCGATCCGCCCTACGCGCCGGTGAGTCAGACGTCATCGTTCACCGGCTATACGCCTGGCGGATTCTCATCGGATGACCAGCGGCGGCTCCAGCAGATCGTGATCGAGCTGGCGCGTCGGGGGTGTCATGTACTGCTGAGCAACTCGACCGCACCGGAGATTACCGCGCTGTATGCGGACAACGTGGTGGCCCGAGCCGCCGGACTTCGGGCGTACACGGTCACGGCGCGCCGTGCGATCAACTCGCGAGGCACGGCTCGTGGACGGGTGGACGAGTATCTGATCTCCAATATTCCACCTTCACCTCCTTTGGATTGACCGGAGCGACGACCCCCTCCGGACGGAGCGACCGTGGCAACCAACGAACTACACACCGATCTACGAACCGCTGTGCGCGAGCTGTGCTCGCGTTTTCCGGACACCTATTGGCGGGAACTCGATGCCCAGGAGGCCTACCCGGAAGAGTTCGTCAAGACGTTGACGGGGGCCGGATATCTGGCCGCGCTCATTCCGGAAGAGTTCGGTGGGTCCGGGTTGGGCATCGCCGAGGCGTCCATCATCCTCGAAGAGGTCAACCGGTCTGGCGGCAACTCGGCCGCCTGCCACGCTCAGATGTACATCATGGGCACCCTGCTCCGACACGGGTCGGAGGCACAGCGGTCGCACTATCTGCCAAAGATCGCCAGCGGCGAGTTGCGTCTGCAGGCGTTCGCCGTCACCGAGCCGACGACCGGGACCGACACCACCCAGATGAAAACCATGGCGGTTCGCAAGGGCGACCGCTACGTGGTGAACGGCCAGAAGGTCTGGATCTCGCGGGTCGAGCACTCGGACCTCATGCTGCTGGTCGCGCGCACGACACCACTCGAGGAGGTCAAGAAGAAAACCGACGGCCTGACCGCCATGCTGGTGGATCTCAAACAGGCCATCGGGAACGGGATGACCGTTCATCCGATTCGCGCCATGATCAACCACGCGACCACGGAGATCTTCTTCGACAATCTCGAGGTGCCGGTTGAGAACCGGATCGGCGAGGAGGGGAAGGGGTTTCGCTATCTGCTCGACGGGCTGAACGCTGAGCGAATCTTGATCGCGGCCGAGTGTGTCGGCGATGGTCGCTGGTTTGTCGATCGCGCTTCCAAATACGCCAAAGACCGCGTGGTGTTCGGACGCCCGATCGGTCAGAACCAGGGGATTCAGTTTCCGATTGCTCGGGCGCACGTCAACGTCGAAGCGGCCGACCTGATGCGCATCCGCGCCGCGGAGCTGTTCGACGCAGGAGAGCCGTGCGGGGCAGAGGCGAACATGGCCAAGCTGCTGGCGGCCGATGCGTCGTGGGAAGCCGCCAACGTGACCATGCAGACCTACGGCGGCTTTGGGTTCGCCCAGGAATACGACGTGGAGCGTAAGTTCCGGGAGACCCGGCTCTATCAGACGGCGCCGATCTCGACGAATCTGATCCTGTCATTCATCGGCCAGCACGTGCTGGCCATGCCCCGCTCGTTCTGATGCGACCACTCGACGGGATCACCGTCCTGTCACTCGAACAGGCGGTGGCGGCCCCCTTCGCGACCCGACAGCTGGCGGATCTGGGCGCCCGGGTGATCAAGATCGAGCGTCCCGGTGTCGGCGACTTCGCCCGCGGCTACGACGCCACGGTGCGCGGCGAGTCGTCGCACTTCGTCTGGCTGAACCGTTCGAAAGAGTCACTGACCCTCGACGTCAAGCGCCCTGATGCGGCAGAGGTGCTCCGGCGGCTGCTCGAGCAGGCCGACATCTTTGTCCAGAATCTGGCGCCCGGCGCGACCGGACGACTCGGCCTCTCCGCCGGGAGCCTGCGTACGGCGCACCCCAGGCTGGTCGTCTGCGAGATCTCCGGCTACGGCTCGACTGGACCGTACCGGGACCGGAAGGCGTACGACTTGCTGGTCCAGGCGGAGGCCGGGCTCCTCTCGATTACGGGCACGCCAGATGAACTGGTCAAGGTTGGGATCTCGGTGGCTGATATCGCCGCCGGCATGTATGCCTATTCCGGCATGCTGACGGCTCTGCTGATGCGGCATCGGACCGGAGAGGGCACGGTCGTGGAGGTGTCCATGCTCGAGGCGCTGAGCGAGTGGATGGGATATCCGCTCTACTACGGTGTCTACGGAGGCACACCGCCGACGCGTTCCGGGGCCCGCCATGCCGTGATCGCACCCTACGGCCCGTTCGCCGGTGGTGACGGCGACGTCGTGTATCTGGGCATCCAGAACGAGCGTGAGTGGCAGGCGTTCTGCACCGGTGTGCTCGGCCAGCCGGAGCTGGCCACCGACCCGCGATTCGCGTCGAACGCCGATCGGGTCGGGCACCGTGATGCGCTCGACGCGGAGATCGAGGCGGTGTTTGGCAGAATGACGACGGTGGAGATTGTCGAACGTCTTGAGTCGGCTCGCATCGCGAACGCCCGTCTGCGCACAGTCCAGCAACTGTCTGACCATCCGCAGCTGGCCGCGCGCGAGCGGTGGCGGGACGTGGAGACTCCCGTCGGACCGATCCGCGCGACACTGCCGGCGGCCTCGATTGACGGAGTGGAGCCGGTGATGGACCCGGTGCCGGCACTTGGGGCGCATACGGACGCCATCTTGTACGAGCTGGGTTTCGACTCCGCGACCGTGGCGCGATGGCACGATGACGGGACGGTCTGATACTCAGACGGGGCTGCGCCCCGAACCCCACGCGGCCACTCCGTGGGGACCCCGAGAGCCCCACTCCGTGGCCGCGGCGCGCGCATGTGCGCGCGCGGCCCGGTATTGTTCCGCAGTTTGGTAGTGTCGTGAAACACTGATTCGCGAAATAGTTCTCCGGGCTGGGCATCCCGTCCGGCCGGCTACCAATGACGCTGCATTGGCTCCTCGGAGAGACAACAGAGAGCGACCGGCGACGGACCATGTGTGAGGAGTGAGATATGGCGGTGAAAGAAGGGTGGACCGGGCGGGTCTACGAGGATTTCGAGGTCGGTGACATCTACGAGCACCCACTGGGTCGGACCATACTGGCCGCGGACAACACCTGGGCCACGCTGTTGTCGATGAACACGAACCCGATTCATTTCGACCATGCGTACGCGGCCAAGACCCCGTACGGGCGGACGTTGGTCGACTCGACGTTCACGCTGGCCGTCGTCACCGGACAGTCGGTGATCGACCTGTCGCAGAACGTGATGGCGAACCTGGGGTGGGACGAGGTCCGGCTACCGAACCCGGTGTTCGACGGCGACACGATCTACTCCCGAAGCGAGGTGCTGGAGAAGCGCGAGTCGAAGTCGCGCCCCACCGTGGGCATCGTGAGCGTGAAATCGACGGGCTTCAATCAGGACGGTAAGATCGTGATCACGTTCAAACGCACGTTCATGGTGTACAAGCGTGGACAGGTGCCGCCGCGTTTTCGGCCGCCGTTGCCTGAGGGCGTCTGACGGCGCGTGTCCCGGCGGATCGCGGCGGTTTCGATGGTGAGCACGGACGCAAAGTGGAGCGGATGACAAAGACCCAACGGTTACATGGTCGCCTGCGTGCGGTTGCGCTAGCGTGGTGTCTGGTGGCCGCCGCCTGCGGGGACCCGCTGCCGGTCGTCGACGGCGACTTCGCGTTTGTCGGGGTCAACGTGCTCCCGATGCGCGGGCGGAACGGCGCCGTCGTGCTGGAGAACCAGACGGTCGTGGTGGCGAACCGCCGCATCGCGTCGATCAACCCGACCGACACCGTTGAGGTGGCAGACGGTGTCGAGGTCGTTGAGGCCGAGGGGAACTACCTCATGCCTGGGCTGGCCGAGATGCATGGGCATCTGCCCGGACGGCCGCTTCTGCCACTCGACATCAAGAATCTCCTCTTTCTCTATGTGGCGAACGGGGTGACGACCGTCCGAGGGATGCAGGGTGACCGGTCGCAGTTCACCATGCGCGACCAGATCGCCCGCGGTGAGACGATTGGCCCGCGTCTGTTCGTCGGGAGTCCGTCGATGAGCGGGGCCCGCGTGACCACTCCGGAGCAGGGTGCGCAGCTGGTTCGCGAGTATCACCAACGCGGATACGACCTTGTGAAGATCCACGAAGGGCTGACGCGCGACGTGTTCGATGCGGTGGCGGCGGCGGCGAACGACGTGGG
>CALBET010000281.1 GCA_937888665.1 uncultured Acidobacteriota bacterium | reverse complement strand
CCGGGTCGGAGGTACCAAGTGATCTTCGGGAGGGCTCCGCGCAGCCGCCGAAAACCAGCCGCGGAATCAGCGATTCCCGACGGATCCACGTCGGGCTCCGAAGCAACATCCAGCCAGTCTGTGGGCAATGGCATGACTACCGCTCCAGGCCGGCAACATGCCCAAGGATGTAGACGCGGCCCGTCTCGGTCTCGTCGCGCGCTTGGTTGACGGCTAGGTCTGGGTCGCCGTCTCCGGTTACACTGTCGATGACTTGCATGGAGCTGACTCCCTCGGGCAGCGATAGCACGGCTTGTGCGAGGTCGAGTGAATGAAAGCCTGTCGGTGTGGGACCGCGAAAAATGTGCCCCCGGAATGAAGGTCGGGGTAGAGCGGCGAGCAACTCGTCGTATCCGTCCTCGTTCAGGTCCCCTGCGCTCCAGTAAGGTGCTGGAGTTGTGTCCGTGGGTGTGAGGTTCGTGAAACGGGTGTCGGCTGACACATCGAGATCCCCGACGGAGCGTGTGACCGGACCATTCACAAGCCACGCGACGTCGGTGGACCGGCCAGAACCCGAGTAGAAAGTCGGGGCGTACGGTGCGACAAATAGATCGTCGCCGGGGCGGTCGTCGAAGCGACCCGACAACATGCGGCTTCCCAGTTCCCGTGTGGCCATGACGCTCCACAACTCGTAGTCGGCACTGCTCACATGGCGTCTTCCCGAAAGAGTGGCGACATCAAAGAGATAGACCCCGCCATAGGTATGGTTGGCAGTGGGCGCCGCCATGGCGACGAGTGGGGTTTGCGCAGGGTATCCCGAGAGCGTCACGGTTTGGGTCCCCAAGGCAGCGGCTTGGTAGGCTGGAACATTGTCTTCGACCACCACCGCATCGGCCTGATCAACATTCACTGTGCCAAGTGGAAGTTGGTGGAAGTAGTGCACTCGCGGGGGCCTAGCCCAGCGCAGCGCGACCGCCAGGTCGGCGTAGCCGTCGGCGCGGGCGTCGAATCCACCGCGAACCGCAAGCGCCTGAAGGTCTTCGGGATCTCCGACGATGTGAATGTCGGGCTCGAGGCGAACACAGAAGTCCGATTGATCGTGGGGGTCGAACCCAATGCAATGCCGTCCAGGGGGAATAGGACCGAAGTAGATGTACGCCACACTACCAGGAAACTGGCCGGAATCTCGGATCAGGAGGTCGTCGACGCCGTCCCCGTTGAAGTCCGCCACGGCCGTCGGTCCGTATTGGAAGTAGAAGGCTGCGTCGGCCCGCTCCCACGGCCTGATCTCGCCGGCTTCGAGTGGTCCGAACAGTACGTAGATCGTGGCGGGAAACCCCCTCGATCCCGTCACCAGGTCCGGCTGACCGTCGCCGTTGAGGTCACCGCTCCAGGCACCGGCGATGTAGTGGCCCTCGTAGCCCACGATCACGGTCTCCGCCGCGGAGCGGACATCCACGACGGTCTGCTGGCAATCGCCGGTGGGGACGCAGGACACCTGCTCCGGGTCGATGCAGTCATAGACCCCGCAACCCTTATAGCAGGGCACACCTGGGGTGTGGACGACCGGCGTGCAGCCGCCACAGACGTTTCGCCACACCTGCTCGCCCAGGTCTCCCACACAAGTCAGCTCGTTGGGCCCAGCGCAGGCCCACACGCCGGAGTTGCACGCGCCGCATGGCTCTCCGACCAGCTCGTCATCGAGCTGCTCGCAGCCGCCGCAAGCGTTCGGCTGGTTCTCTGGAAAGCTGGAGCAGTGGACCCCGTTGCCGTCGGCGTCGCACAGCCAAACGTCGCGGCCGCACGGCCCGCAGGGTGACCACAGTTCCAGATCCGGCAGCGGGCAGAGGCCGCCGCATTCATTCGGCTCCGGTAATGGCGGCGGGGCGTTGCACGTCCAGCGGCCGTCGATGCATTCCCAGTCAAAGTACCAACATCCGACACAGTACTGTCGCGGTTCGGGAGCCGAGCAGGAGCCGTCGGGTGCGAGATCCTCCGGAGTTTCCGGGTCGTCGCTGACGTCCGCGGGGTCCGCGGGAGCGTCCGGGCCAGCTTCGACGTGGGACGGAGGACGACTCGGGTTCTGACCACAGGCGGTGCCAAGCGCGAGGACGACCGCCCACAGTGCCAGGTTCATCGCGCTACGACACACGGCGAGTGACCTTCCACTCGGCGGGTCGCAGTCCGGTCCAGCCGGACCGGACACACGTCCACTCGTAAGCGTCTTCCTCGATGGGTTGCTGAAGCCGCCATTGGTCGCCACGCAGCCCGTGGGCCGCGTCGGTTCCCGCGCTAGGCGGGCCCTGTGCGTAGATGATCCGCCCACCGAGGACAGTCGGAGGAACGGCAGCCGTTCGGCCCAGAAGGTTCGCGCTCGCGGCGTCCATCACGAGGACCTGATGGACGATGTTCGTTTCTGCCCCGACGCGTGTCATGCGCATGTAGGCCTGCGAGCGCACGTCGAGATTGCCGATCACCAGCTCTGTTGGCAACTCGTTCGGATTGTCGATCTCTACGCAGACACTACTGTGCACCTGCGTGTTGGAAAGAGAGGTCCGCGCGCCCCCGAGGATCAGAACCCCCAGGCTGAAGCCGGCATCCATTCGACCGCCGCGCACCAGAACTTCGTGAGCGCCGTGCGCTCCCGAAACAACGAGAGCAGTGACCGTTTCGTCGAGGGACAGTAGAAACAGGTCCGGAAATTGGGCCTCGAAGAGGCAGTCGGAAACCGTCACGAGCGCCGGGTCGGAATCATCCAGTGCGAGAGCAAGCGCAACGTGTCTGTTGCCCTTCCGACCAATGCGCGGATCACGACCAGCTGAGGGCAGTCCGAAGTCCGGTTCCGGTTTGTCACCCGGAAGAACGGGATGCAGGGCCTGCGCCCTCAACACGAACCGGCAGTTGCTCAGGTCCACCCGTCCGGCGCCTGAAACCCGCATTGCGGATGCCGGCTCGTCGCCCATCTCCGCGTGGAACGAACAACCGGTCATCGTGACGGTTGCGTCCCGCGCGGCGAAGACCCGGCCCGATTCTCCGTCGAGGGCCACGACGCTGAGAGTCGCGCTGTGCAGCGCCGTGTTCAGCCTGCCAGCGCGGCAGTTCGTCACCACTGCCGACGATCCAGGCGGCCCTTCTAACGAGTCTGTGAAGTTGAGTGCCCCATCGCCGGTAAGATTGACGAGTTCCACGCTCGCGGCATCCAGAAACGCCGTCACCGCGTTCGGGCAACCCGTCGTCCGGATGTTGATTACTTGCATCCGGACCCTTGGCCCGGCGTACAAGCCCGACGGACACCCCGTAAACGCGCAATCCTCTATGACAACGTCGATGCCAGGCGCAACCGCGCCGAACGCCAGAGCGTGTCCGCTGAGGTCATAACGAGGGGCGGATTCGAGTACGGGGCGCGCGTGGCGAAATTCAAGCCCCCGGAACGTTGTCACGGGTGGAGCACCCACATCCACCAGAAGTGCGACGACCAGGGTCCCTTGGCCAGATGTGTAGTTGATGGCCGCGCCGAACCCAGTCATGGAAACCCCGGGCGGGAGAAGCACAATCGAGTCGATGCCGTAGGTTCCCGGCTGGAGGTCGACGACGCGAGGCCCGGACACCCCAGCGATGCTAAGTGCCATTTTCCGGAAGGCCCCCGTGGAGAGCGCCTCCCCGGACGGATCGGCACCCCACCAGACCGGAGTGATGGTCGTGCCCGCATGCTGAAGTGTCACGGCGTCCCCTTGGGACAACTCGAATATCTGGTGCGCCCCGGCGACCAGCGGGCCCGGAAGTCGCAGAGCGAGATCTCGCAACCTCCAAGGCTGGACTGGAGCGCCACGGACGACCTTGAGCTTGGCCCCCTCGTCGAACCGGAGCGCGATGCGCGGATCGAAGGACGCTGGCTGCGTCAACGTGATCTTGTACACCCCGGACGTCAGGAGGATCGTCCCGCCTACGCCACGCGTGTCCTCAAGGACCTGAGTGATCGCATTTTGCAGTGTTCCGAGGGCGTCACCCTCGGGTGGGTTGACCACACGCCAGAAGTCGTACGCCACGCTCTCCTCCTACTCGACAAAAGCGTCAACCTGCGTCGAGAACGTGCCGTTGAAGTTGTCGGACGCGAGCCGTACTCGAAGGTAGGGCCCTACCTGTTCGGGCGTGATGACCTTCGAAACGGACGGGATGACTGGGTTCAGCGAAATTGTATGCGTGGACACCGTCGTCCATGTCAGGTTGTCGAAGGACTGCTCGACGGTCAGCGTGAGGTCGCGTGTACCGCCGGCCACCGACGTGTCGGTCGTAGCGAAACGGTACCGGATGTTCACCTTGCGGGCATCCCTCACGTCGATACCGCGGGGCGGCGTGAATGTGCTCGGCGCGTCGATAGCCGGACTGGCCGCGTCCTGGAACGTAATCGTCT
>CALBET010000280.1 GCA_937888665.1 uncultured Acidobacteriota bacterium | reverse complement strand
CCCCCGGCTGCCGCGACACACTCGCCACCCAGGCCGAACACCTCAGCGGTCGGCTCAAGCCGCCGAATCTCCGCGGTCAACGCCCCGGCGTAGAGATCGCCAGACGGTTCACCGCAGGACAGCATCACCTTCATGCCAGGTGTCATAGATGGGCCGTCTTCATGACAGACGCCACGTGGTGACCGCCATGCGGCGCCCAATCGGCGCGCACGCCGTGGACAGCCACCTGTCTCCGTGTCAGGGAGCCAACGGGGGGGACTCGAGGGCGGCTTGGGCCGTGCCTTGACCGAGAAACAGATCGAGTTCAGAGACTGAGATCACCTCCACGTCGTCGAACCCGACACCGGCCAGATCGTCGAGGAATGTCGCCGCCTCTCCGACGAGCACGACCGATAGGTGCTGCGGTTGTAGATACTCGCGCGAGACGCGCTGAAGGTCGTCGACCGTGACGGCATTGATCCGTTCCGGGTACTTCGGAAGATCGTCGAGGTCGAGACCATACAGGAGCGACTCGAGCACCTGTGCCGCAATGGCGTTCGGCGTCTCGATCGTCAGCGGGAACGTGCCTGACAGATACGCTTGCGCGTTTTCCAGCTCACGACGCCCGACCCGCTCGCGTTTCAGACGGCCGACCTCTTCGACGATGAGGCGCAGCACTTCGGCCGTGGCATCGGCCCGAGTGTCCGTCTTGGCCATGAAGTCGCCGCCGAACCGCCGGCTCGCCACGTCGGCCGAGGCCGCATAGGTCAACGACCGTTCGGTGCGGAGGACGCCCCCAAGTCGGTTGCCCCCTTCACCGCCCAGAATCTTCAGGGCGACGTCGAACGCCAGATGGTCAGGACTGGCTCGGGGCAACGCGACGTGTCCGACCCGAATCGCTGTCTGCACCGAGCCGGGTTTGTCGACCACCACAACCCGGCGCGTAGGGGCGGGGAGCTCCGTGCTCGGCAGCGGCGGCAGCGGCCGGCGCTGCCAGTCGCCGAAGACCCGCTCCACCGCCGCGAACGCCTCCTCGGCGTCGACATCGCCCACAATCGCGAGCAATGCGTTGTTCGGCGCATAATGCGCCTCGTGGAAGGCCCTGAGATCGTCGCGCGAAATGCTCAGCACCGACTGCGGCGTGCCGTTATGCGGCATGCCGTACGGGTGCTCCCCGTAGACCAGCCGACCGAACACCACGCCGGCGAGGTACGCCGGATCGTCGAGGCTGACCTGAATACCGGACAGCACCTGCTGGCGCTGCCTCTCGATCTCGGCCGGCTCGAACGATGGCGTCCGGGTAATCTCGGCAAGCAGATCGGCCCCAAAATCGAAGCTGTCTCGCATGACGAGCACATTGACGAAACTCAGGTCCGTCCCGGCTCCTACGCTGAGCACCCCGCCCACGTAGTCGATCGCCTCCGCGATCTGGGTCGCCGATCGAGTGGCGGTGCCCTGGTCGAGCAACTGCCCCGCAAGCGCGGCCACGCCCTTCTTGCCAACCGGATCGGACGCGGCGCCGGCGCCAATCATGAGCCGCAAGTTGACGGCCGGCTGCTCGTGGTGCATCACCACCACGACCTGCAGGCCGTTGGGTAGCGTCCGGAGCTCGTACGGAGGAAAGTTCACCGGCCGGGCCGGCAACGGCGGCGGCGGGCTCTCACGCGGCCAATCGAGCGGTTGCTGCGCGGACGCGGTGGCGCCTCCCAGCACCAGTGCCGCCGCGACACAGGACACCCATCGACGCGTCATTCCTGGTCTCCCGGTCGCAGGAACGACCGCCCTGCTGGCGCCGGCGGCTCGATCGTCAACACGAGCCGGTTCTCCTCGTTGAAATAGGTCCGCGCCACCCGTTGCACATCCTCTTTCGTAATGTTCATGAAAATGTCGAACTCGGCGTCCGCGGTGGTGATGTCGTCATGAATGACGGCCGCATGGGACAGATGGCTGGCCTTCTGCTCAATCGTCGCCCGCCCGAAGACATAGTCGCGCGCGAATTGATTCTTGGCCTGTTGCAGTTCCGTGTCGGTGATGAACTCCGTTTTCAACCGGTCGAGCTCCTGGATGAGCGCCACTTCAGATTCCGCCGAGGTGCGACCCGGTTGCACCACCGAGACGGCGTAGAACAGATTCGGATCGTCGATGATGGTGCCCTGTCCGAACGCCGACACTGCAAGCTGATCGTCGTAGATGAGCCGTCGGAAAATCCGCGAACTTTGTCCGTCGGAGAGCACTTTCACGGCGATGTGCAGCGGGTACGCATCGGGGTGCCCATCGTAGGTGATGTGATACGCCACGATCACCGCTGGGAGCGGCCAGTTCTGGGATTGCGTGAGCGTGATGCGGCGCTCACCAGTCTGC
>CALBET010000279.1 GCA_937888665.1 uncultured Acidobacteriota bacterium | reverse complement strand
GGCCCAAGGCGGGCGCGCCGACCTCGGTGTCGACGACGGTGCGGAGACGACGGCGCCGGAGCGCGCCCGTGTGACGGCGGCGGACGTCGAGCGGGTCATCGCTCGGATGGCCCGCATTCCCGCAAAGCAGGCGTCGGTGACTGACAAGGAACGGCTGCGCACGCTCGACGACGCCCTGCGCCGTGTGGTCTTTGGCCAGAACGACGCCGTGGCCGAGGTCGTGACCGCTATCAAGCGGGCCCGGGCTGGGCTCGGCCAACCCGAGCGCCCCGCGGGCTGTTTCCTGTTCACCGGACCCACCGGTGTCGGCAAGACCGAGCTGGCCAAACAGCTGGCCATTCACCTCGGCAATGAGTTCATCCGCTACGACATGAGCGAGTACATGGAAAAGCATGCCGTGGCCCGATTGATCGGGGCTCCACCCGGCTATGTGGGCTTCGAGCAAGGGGGGCTCCTGGTCGACGCGGTCCGATCCCACCCCTACGCCGTGCTGCTTCTCGACGAAATCGAGAAAGCGCACCAGGACGTGTACAACATCCTCCTCCAGGTGATGGACCACGCCACGCTGACCGACAATAACGGGCGGAAAGCGGACTTCCGGCAGGTGGTGATCATCATGACCTCCAACGCCGGATCGCGGGAAATGAACGCCGATCGGATCGGGTTCGGCGAAGACCAGACCACCGGGGATCACGGCCGCACGAAGGCCGCCATCGAGCGGGTGTTCAGCCCGGAATTCCGGAACCGCCTCGACGCTACGGTCACCTTCGGCAGTCTGCCGCCGGAGGTGGTGGAAACGATCGTCGAGAAATTCGTACTTCAACTCGAAGCACAACTCGCCGAGCGGCACGTCGCCATCACGCTCGAACCGGAGGCACGCGCCTGGCTCGCGCGCAAGGGCTATGACCCGAAATACGGGGCGCGGCCGCTGGCTCGGTTGATCCAGACCGCAGTACGCAATCCGCTGACCGACGAGATCTTGTTCGGTGGCCTCGAGCACGGAGGCACGGTGCGGATCGCGTTGGCCGACGATGCGCTGAGGTTCGACGTCGAATCGAGCCCGGCGACCGAGTCGACCGAAGAGGAATAGAACCGATTACCCCTCCGGGTCAAGGGCCAGCACCAGGTCTTGCAGCCGCTCGATCTCTGATTGCGCCGCGTGCAGGATCGCTCGGCGTTCCTGCAGCGATGGCGTGGACCAGTCTTCCTCGTCCAGCCGCACCCGACCATCCGGCTCATAGTCGACGAGCACGGCATCCATCGTGTCGATGTAGAGATACATGTCTTCTTTTTTTAGACGGGGCTACGCCCCGAACCCCACGCGACCACTGCGCGGGGACCCCGAGTGCCCCACTCCGTGGTCGCGGGGCGCGCATTGTCGCGCGCCGGAGCCCTGACGGGGCTGCGCCCCGAACCCCACGCGACCACTGCGCGGGGACCCCGCGTGCCCCACTCCGTGGTCGCGGGGCGCGCATTGTCGCGCGCCGTTGCTCTGACGGGGCTGCGCCCCGAACCCCACGCGACCACTGCGCGGGGACCCCGAATGCCCCACTCCGCGGTCGCGGGGCGCGCATTGTCGCGCGCCGGAGCCCTGACGGGGCTGCGCCCCGAACCCCACGCGACCACTGCGCGGGGACCCCGAGTGCCCCACTCCGTGGTCGCGGGGCGCGCATTGTCGCGCGCCGCGACTCTCTCCAAGAGCCGCTAACCCTAATAAGCAAGTCCCCCGCTGAATGGTTTTCCTGGCGAGGCGTTCGTCTGGCAAGGCGCGACGAGGGAGCATGCAGGCGGCATGTGACCAAGGAAGCAACGCCGCCAGGCGGACGCCTTGCCAGGGAAACCTACATTCCGGCCGCTGACGCCGCGCGTTGGGCGTCGTCGACGGCCACGACGAGCACCGTCATGTCCTGCTCGCGAATCGCCGAGGCGAACGCGTAGTTAATGTTGACGCCCGCGTTCTGCAGCGTCCGGGTCGTCGAGCTGATCGCGCCCGGGCCGTTCGGCATCGACACGTAGAGCACGTCCTGCTCATCGACCGCGTACTCCTTGCTTCGCAGGAGCCCCGCGGCATGAACCGGGTTGTCGGGCACCAGATGCAGGACCCCGGTGCTCTCAAGATTAAGAGCCAGGAGATTGACCTTTTCCGCGGCCAACGCGTGACACAGGCGCGCTAGGGCGCCAGGGGTGTTCTCCAGCCGGAGCGTCAACGCGGTTCGAATCGCCATACCCGTGAGGATAACGCAGGCCGCACGGTGGAGCCCAGCCCGGTGAGTTAACAGCCCGTCGTAGAAGTCGCGCGTCGCACCGAGAGCGGCGCTGGACCGGTCGGACAAGGCGAGA
>CALBET010000278.1 GCA_937888665.1 uncultured Acidobacteriota bacterium | reverse complement strand
TGTTGATGTGGCCACGCCGGAGCCCCGGCACGTTGGCCCCGGCGCCGAACGGGTTGGCGGGGCGGCCCCCGAGAAACACCCGACCTGGCTGGTGTTCCTGCTCGAGGGGCTCGAAGTTCGACCCGTACGCCTCCCATGCGGATACATAGAACAGACCGGTCTCCGGGCTGTAGGAGGGTGAGTACCAGTTGGTGCCGCCCTGAATGCCGGGGAACGTGGTGGCGCCAGGCGGCTGCGGGGTCTGCACCGGGCGGCCGAAGTCGTCGAGCCCGCTGGCCCAGTTCACCGGTACGTAGTTGGTGCCGCTCAGGAACTGACCGCTCTCGCGGTCGAGCACGTAGAAGAAGCCGTTCCGGTTGCCCCAGAGCATCAGTTTTTGGCTGCCGCCGTTGCCGTCCGGGAAGTCGATCAGGACCGGGATCTGGACCGAGTCGTAGTCATAGGGATCGTTCGGAGTGAACTGGAAGTACCACTTGAGCTCGCCCGTGTCGGGGTCCAATGCCACCACGGAGTCCGAATACAGGTTGTCGCCGGGGCGCTGGGCAGGGTTCAGGTCCGGCCCCGGGTTGCCGATGCCCCAGTAGGTCAGGTCGAGGTCAGGGTCATACGAGCCGGTGAGCCAGGCCGACGCGCCCCCGGTTTTCCAGGCGTCGTTCTCCCAGGTCTCGTGCCCCGGCTCGCCCGGACCGGGAATGGTGTGGAACCGCCACGCCAACTCACCGGTCTTCGCGTCGTAGGCGTCGATGTAGCCCCGGATGCCGTACTCGCCGCCCGCCACGCCGACCATGACCTTGTCCTTGATGACGAGCGGTGCCAGTGTCAACGCATAGCCCTCGGTCGGGTCGGCCACCGTGGTCTGCCACAGCGGCTTGCCCGCGATGGCGTCCAGGGCAATGAGGTTCCCGTCGAGCGTCGCCAGAAACAGCGTGTTGTCCAGAATCGCCAGCCCGCGGTTGACGGCCCCGCAGCAGGGCCGTGAGTCGGACGAGGGGGTGTATTCGTACTTCCAGAATACGCTCCCACGTTTGGCGTCGAGCGCCACCACGTTATTGACCGGCTCTGTCAGATACATGACGCCGTCGACGACCAGCGGCGTGGCCTGGAACGGTTCGAGCGAGCCAGCCTGGAACACCCACGACAACTCGAGATTCTCGACGTTCTCGGGAGTGATCTGATCGAGTTTGGTGTGACGGTTGCTCGAGTACGAACCGGAATAGGTCAGCCAGTTCTCCGGTTCCTCGTCGGCGTTGAGCAGGCGTTCGAACGTGACCTGCGCCGCGGCTCCGGTCGGGAGCAGCGAGACGAGCATCAAGGCAATGAGGGGCAGTCTGGTTGTGCTGATCATGCTGGTCATGGTGGCCACGCTTGTCACGCTGGTCGAAAAAGTCACGGCTGGTGCGAAGGACAGGGCACGAATGCGGGTGGAGACGGTGCCGTCAGTCCAGACCCTTGAGTGAGAGCAGATAGGCGAGCACGTCGGCCACCCCCTGCTCGTCGAGCACGTCGGTTGCCGGTGGCATCGGCGACGTCGTCGCCGCCGCCAGTTCGCGCAAATCAGCTTTATCGAGCGACCGCAGCCGCTCGTTGTCGTCGATGAGTTGAATCGTGTAGGTGTCTTCGTTGAGTCGACGTCCGTTGAGCACGGTGCCGTCGGCCAGCACCGCGCGCACCGGGCGGTTGACGGGCAGCATCGAACCGGTCGGGTCCAGCAACGACGCCTGCAGGTCGGCTGCCGTCCGCACCGCGCCGATGTCCGTCAGATCAGGCGCGGTGCGCGGACCCTCGCCGCGCACCCGGTGACACGAGGCGCAGGCGCCTGTGCCGGCAAACAGGCCCCGCCCCCGCGTTTCGTCACCGAGCGTGACCGCGCTCAGGTCGACGTCGCGCATGGTCCGGAGGTAGGAGACGATGCCGGTCAACTCGGTCCGAGAAAAATCGTTCGGTGGCATCGCCGTCCCCTGAATACCCCTGCGGATCAGCTGCATCAATTCGGGGTCTGACTCGGCCCTGGCGAAGGTGCCGCTGCTGAGGTCGACACCAGCAATTTCGGCGCCGCCTTCCCCATGACACCGGACGCAGTTTGCACTGTAGAGCCGCGCGCCGAACTCGATGTTGGCCTGTTCGTACTGGCCGGCGTGGTCCTGGGCCGCGGCCCCCGGGGCGCCGATCGTCAAGAGCAGGGCGAGCACGACGGCGGACCCGCCGAGGGTTGAGCGTCGAGCGCGAATTCGTTGTCGTTGGATAAAGATACGCATCAGCAGGCCGTTCCGGATACGTAGCAGGCGGTGCCCAGACGAGGCGGGAACCGGCATGCCACTAGGAGTTAGACAGTCTGTCGGTATCAGTACACCTTGTCAATCTATTAGACGGGGCTGCGCCCCGAACCCCACGCGGCCGCTACGCGGGGGCCCCGAGTGCCCCACTCCGTGGCCGCGGGGCGCGCATTGTCGCGCGCCCGGGGCGGCTGGGCCGCCCTGCTCAGACGGGGCTGCGCCCCGGACCCGCTATCGGGGCTGCGCCCCGAACCCGCTATCGGGGCTGCGCCCCGGACCCCCGGTCGCCGTGGCGCACGGCTTTAGCCGTGCGGTCGCCCAAGAAGCCGCAGCAACCCTGGATGGGCGCGAGGCGAGTGGTTCCTGGGCGAGCACAGGACTTCCGCCCGCGCGCACTGTTATGTCGCCGCGAGGCCTCTACTTGAGCGGTAGACGGTTGTCCGGGTCCGGTCGGATGATCAGGTATTCGATGTCGGATTCCAGGTTGCTCCACCAGTGCGGGGTGTGGCCCGGAATAATGACGACGTCACCCTCGGTGAGACGCCGGGAGACGCCGCCCTCGATACCGGGGCTTCGGGCCGAGGTGCCGGGAATCGGGGGGCCTGGGGGGAGCATGGTCCCTCCTGTGACCAGGGTGGCGGCGCCCTTCAGCATGTAGTAGATCTCGGTGGTGTTGACCTCGTGCTTGTTCGCGCCGCCGGCCAGGGACTCTGGCCGGAAGACGCCGAACACGCCCACCCGGTAGTCGCCAGTCACGTCGACGACTCGGATGGGGCGATCACTGACGCGGTCTCGGGGCAGCGCGTCGATGAACGTTCGAATGGTAGCCGCAGTGACGTCCGTCGCCTCGGGCGCCTCCTGCGCGGTGGCCGGAGCGGTCAGCAGCAGGGCAAGGAGTGCAAGTCTTGATGCGCGCATCGTCGGGTCTCCTGGGGCTTGAGCAAGGACATGGGAGCGGCGTCTGGCTTGGTTCCTCACTGCGCGGGTCGGCGACGTGACTCCCTCATGGTCGGATGGTATCGTGGTCCCGTTTCCAAATCGAGCGAGAGGATGCCCACGATGGCCACCACTTTTCGCCTCAACGACCAACCGATCACGCTCGAAGACGACGCCGGTGGAGAGACGCCGCTCCTCTGGGCGATTCGCGAAATCGCGGGACTGACTGGGACGAAATTTGGGTGCGGGCGCTCGCTCTGCGGCGCGTGTACGGTGCATCTGGACGGGCGCGCGATTCGCTCCTGTGTCACGCCGCTTCGCACCGTCGAGGGGCGCGCGGTCCACACCATCGAGTCGTTGAGTCCGGACCGATCGCACCCGTTGCAGCGCGCCTGGCTGGCGGAGAACGTGCCACAGTGCGGCTACTGCCAGTCGGGCCAGTTGATGTCGGCGGCGGCGCTGCTGGCCGCCAATCCCTCGCCGACCGACGCGGACATTGACGCGGCGATGACCGGCAATATCTGTCGGTGCGGGACCTATCAGCGCATACGGCTGGCGATTCATCGTGCTGCCGCCGAGCTGCGCGGGGGGCGCTCGTGACGAAGCCCGCTTCGCCGCGTCCTCGCCTGACACGTCGCCGCTTCCTCACGGTCTCGGCGGCTGGTGGTGGCGCGTTGGCGCTGGCCTTCGTGGTTGGGCCCGTGGTCGGTCGATACCGCCGCCGGCGCGACATGCGTGCGACGGCTGACGCGACGGGTGAATTCCGTCCCAATGCGTGGTTGGTGATCCATCCCGACAATCGCATCGTCTTCACGCTGGACCGCGTGGAGATGGGGCAGGGCACGATGACGTCGCATCCGATGTTGATTGCCGAAGAACTCGAGGTGGACCCGACCGTGATCGAAGTCGAGCTCGCAGTGGCGGATCGCCGCTATGACCATCCGGAGTTCGGTCTGCAGATCACGGGTGGCAGCTCGAGCGTGCGCACCTCGTGGGGCGTGCTGCGACAGGCCGGCGCCGTGGCGCGCGAGATGTTGCGCGGGGCGGCCGCCGAGGCGTGGGGCGTGCCGCTGTCGGAGTGTGTCGCGACGAATGGGACCATCCAGCACGTCCCGAGTGGCCGCAGTCACACCTACGGCGCGCTGACCCGGCAGGCGGCGCACCAGCCCATCCCCGACCCCACGTTGAAGGCAGCAGAGGAGCACACAGTCATTGGTACGGCCGTCGACCGCATCGATGCGCCGATGAAGGTCGATGGGTCGGGCGTGTTCGGCATCGACGTGGTGCGTCCCGGTCTTCTCAACGCGGTTCTCATCCGACCACCGGTGCACGGTGCCACGGTGGCCTCCTTCGAGGTAGGGGAAGCTACGACTCGTCCCGGGGTCCGGCAGGTGCTCAGCATGCCCGGCGGGGTCGCCGTGGTCGCGGACAGATACTGGCAGGCGCGGGCGGCGGCGGCCGATGTGACCGTAGAGTGGGAAGGGGGACGCCCCACACTCGATACCGCCACGATGTCGGAAGAGCTGCGTCGGCTCACGGCTGAGCCCGGCAAGGTCGTGCGAGACGACGGCGACGCCGACGCGGTGCTGGCCGCCGCATCGGGCGACTACCTGGAGGCAGTCTACGACGTGCCTCACCTCGCGCACGCGCCGATGGAGCCGCAGAACTGCACTGCGCATGTCGATGGCGACCGGTGTGAAGTGTGGGCGCCGACCCAGGCCCCGGGTGTGGCGCGCGAGGAGGTTGCGGCGCTGCTGGGTCTCGCTCGCGAGCACGTCGTGGTGCATACGACGCTGCTGGGGGGCGGGTTTGGCCGGCGGCTG
>CALBET010000277.1 GCA_937888665.1 uncultured Acidobacteriota bacterium | reverse complement strand
CCTGGTCTCCCTGTCGTGCCGTGCGGAGGAAGAGATGACAGCAGACGCGCAACGTCGTCGGCGACGCGGACACCGGTTGTGGACGAGCCTGGCGCTGGCATTCGTGCTGGCCGCCACCGGGGCGTCCGCGCAGCAACCGGGCACCGAGGACGGAGAATGGCGCTACCAGAGCGGCGACGCGGGAGGTACCCGTTTTTCCCCGCTCACCCAGATCGACGCCAGCAACTTCAAGGACCTCGAGACGGCCTGGGTCTTTCGCGGGGACAATTTCAGCCCGCACGCCAACTACACGTTCAAGTCCACCCCGAGCTACATCGACGGCATGCTCTACACCGTCTCGGGTTATCGCCGGACCGTCGTGGCGATGGACGCCGGCACCGGTGAGACGCTCTGGACGTACCGCGAGCCGAACACGGTCAGATGGGAGCAGTCGATGCGCGCCTCCTACGGCAAAGGCGTCGCGCATGGATATGTCGACGACCGGCTGGTGATCTATGTCATCACGCCCGCCTTCTTTCTGCACGCGCTGGACGGCAAGACCGGTGAGCACCTCGAGGGCTTCGGCAAGCGCGTGCCGCTGGAGGGGTTCCCTCGCACCGGCGTGATCGACTTGTTAGCGGACCTCGGTCATCCGTTCGATCCGAACACGGGGCTCGACCCGAAGACCGGTTACATCACCAGTTCGTCGCCTCCAATCGTCGTCAACGACACCATCGTCGTCGGCAATTCGCACGAGCAGGGCTACAGCCAGTCGCGGCTGGAGAACGTGCCGGGCGACATTCTCGGGTATGACGTCCGAACCGGCGAATACAAGTGGAAGTTCAACGTCATCCCGCAGTCGGAGAGCGAGTTCGGCTTCGACACCTGGGAGAATGACGCCTGGCAGTGGACGGGCGACGTGTCGTCCTGGGCGCCGCTGGCGGCCGACATGGAGCGAGGGATCGTCTACATCCCGACCAACGCCCCGACCATCGACTATTACGGCGGGTTCCGCCCCGGCGATAACCTGTTCGGTGACAGCCTCATCGCGCTCGATGTCGAAACCGGAAACCGGCTCTGGCACTTCCAGACCGACCACCATCCCATCTGGAACTATGACCTCCCCAACGTGCCGATTCTCTACGACGCCACCGTCGACGGCGTGGAAATACCGATGGTCATCCAGACGACCAAGCAGGGGATGACGTTCGCGTTCAACCGGGTGACCGGTGAGCCGGTCTGGCCGATCGAAGAGCTGCCGGTGCCGGCGTCGGTCGTGCCGGGTGAGCACCTTTCGCCGACCCAGCCGTTCCCGACCAAGCCGGCGCCGCTCGAAGAACTCGGCTTGTCGGACGAGAACCTGATCGACTTCACCCCGGAACTCAGAGCCGAGGCGCTCGAGATCAAGAGCAAGTTCCGTGTCGGTGGGCCATACATGCCGCCGTTGCCGGAGGGGCACTCGGAACCGGTCCAGGGGTGGATCTCCTGTTCCGGTGGTCTGAACATCACCAATCCCGCGTCCTTCGACCCGACCACCGGCATCCTGTATCAGCCGTCGGCTCCCGGGTGTTCGGGCCGGATGGTGCAGCCGGGTATCAACGCCGACGGAGAGACACACGGCTGTACGTCATCGCAGGGAGACTGCTGGACGACCGGCACGACGGTCTCCGACTGGGTGCAGGGCGGTGGTGTCGGCTGGGCTGGCCCGCAAGGGTTGCCGATGAACAAGCCTCCGTACAACCGCGTCACCGCGATCGACATGAACACCGGTGAGCACCTGTGGTGGGTGCCGATCGGTGAGGCGTCCGACCGGATGAAACGCCATCCCGCGCTGCAAGGGGTGGATCTGTCCAACGTGGGCGGAGGTGCGCGCGCCATCTCGATGGTGACCGGCAGCCTGCTGCTGACGACCCAGGGCTCGAACGGCCCCGCCGTGCTGGATGCGCGGAACAAGCTGACCGGAGAGCTTATCGGCAGTGTCGAGCTACCGGCGCCTGGGCAGTACGGGATGATGACCTACATGCACGAGGGGCATCAATATATTGTGGTTCAGGTCGCCGAGGGTGGCGTGATGCAGGGCGCGCTGGCGGCGCTCCGTCTGCCGGGTGGTGAGGCGGGCCACTAGCAGCGTCCAGCGCGGCACGTAGAACAATCGCACGACTGAGCCCGGGCGCGTCAAGCGCTCGGGCTCTTTTTTTTGTCGGGGCGCCGCCAGACGATTTGGTGGTCTACAGGACAGAAACGTCGCGATAAAGACAACGAGAGGCGCCTGTTTCGACAGTTTCGCTTGGTCACTTCGCGTGTCGCGCACGGCACGGACCTTGCTTTTCTCTTCCGCTACGGCGTTTCGTCCCCGCCACTGGAGGGCACTGCAGTCGTGATTGGAAACAGGCGTCGCCTCGAGTGCGGTTTTACCCTGATCGAGCTCATGGGCGTGGTGGGCCTCATCGGGGTACTCTCGGCGATCGCGATGCCAGGGCTGCTGCGAGCACGAATGTCGGGGAACGAGGCCTCCGCCATTGGCTCGCTTCGAGCCATCAGCAGCGCCCAGTCGGCCTTCGCGGCCAGCTGCGGCAGCGGGTTCTTCGCTCCCTCGCTCCAGTTGCTGGGCACCCCGCCAGCACCGGGCGAAACCGCCTACATCGGGACGGATCTCAATTCCGACCCGTCGTTCAAGAGCACCTACGAAATGACTGTGGTTCCAGGAGATGCCGCCGTCGGGGCCCCGGCCTCCTGCAACGGCGCCGCCGCCGGAACGGTCGCCGTGACGTACTTCGCCTCCGCGACACCGTCCCACATCGGCTTCCGGTACTTCGCCACGAATCAGGGCGGCGTGATCTATCAGGCTCGAGTGGCCGTGGCAGTCACCCAGTCCGGGACCCCGGGCGGGGCGCTTCCGATTCAGTAGCAGACCACTGGTGGCGCTTCTGGTATTCTGCGGCTCCTGTCGCACCGGCGGCAGTTCCGCAGAACTATGACCTCGCTGACGATCACTGAATTGCTGGGGGACGGCATCGGGCCGGAGTTGCGCGCGTGCGTGCACGCCGTCGCCGATCGGCTCCCGATCGACATCCGGTTCGACCCGATCGACCTGTCCCTGGAGAACCGCCGACGGGCGGGGCCCGAACTCTACCCCGCGGCGGAGTCCGCGCTGCGGGCGACGCGGCTGGGGCTGAAGTATCCAACCGTGACGGAGACGGAGTCTCCGAACGCCGTGCTCCGCCGCGCGCTCGACTTCACCGTCATCCACCGGCCCGTCATTTCCATCGAAGGGATTCAGTCGAATTTCAGCGAAGATGTGTTCCTGCATGTGGTGCGCGTGGCGACTGGTGGGACCTACGAGGACCCGGGACGCCGAGTTGGGCGCGATGCGGCGGTGTCGCTCCGGATCGTCGAGCGCAGGCCCTGCGCCGAGGCGGCGCGATTTGCCTTCGAACTGGCCCGCGGGAGGCGGCTGAGTGTCACCTCATCGTCGAAGTACACCATTCAACGCGTCACGGACGGCTTCTTCGAAGAGGTCGTGCGGGACGTCGCGTCCGGGTACTCCGATGTGGCACATCACGTCGTGCTCTTCGACGCGCTCCTGGCCAAGATTATTCTCAAGCCGAGCGATTTCGGCGTCGTGTTGTGTCTCAACGAGTATGGTGACTTCCTGTCCGATATGGCGTGCGGACTGGTTGGGAGCCTGGGCGTCGGGGCCAGCGGATCGTACAGCTTTCTCGAGTCTGGCGACACGGACGTGGCCATGTTCGATCCGGCCGGCGGTACCGCGCCAGACATCGCCGGCCAGGATCGATGTAACCCGTCGGCGGCGTTGTTGGCCTTCGGCATGTTGCTGGATCACGTGGACCGATATGACCTGGGCCACGCGCTCCGGATGTCGCTGCTCGCCTGCATTGCCGCACGCGTCAGCACCGCCGACATCGGCGGCAGCCTGGGCACGACCGCCTTCACCGAGGCGGTGCTGACCCAGCTTGCCGAGCGGCTTCCCAACGGCCCAAAGGAGACCGACGCATCATGAGCGATCAGGACACACACCTTGTCTACCATCTTCCGAGGACGAAGGTTCGGGTCACCGCGGCCGCGACAGAAAAGACAGATGCGGGCACGGGTGAGCGACGGGTCGAGGCGACCACCAACATCGCTCTGGAGACGCAGGCGGACGCCCAGGCGTATTTCCGGATCCTGCTCGACGACTCGCACTTCTCCGACAACGAATTTACCCTCGAACTGTCCGAGGCGGGGCTCCTGGTCGCCACCGATGCGGCAGCGACCGGGCGCCTTGGGAAGATCGTCAAGGGGGTGTTCGGTCTTGTCACCTCAGTGGTCAGCATTTTTTCAGGACTTGGCGCGGCCGCAGGTGGGGCGCTGCTGTTGGGCGAGATCGGCGAGGAGCCAGGGCGTCCCGACTATGGACGCGACCATCCGGAGCTGGCGGCTCGGCGCACGACGACGAAAAGGGCCATCGAGACCCTCGCTCAGACACTGGTTGAGCTCGAGGTCCGGCAGGCAGGCACCGCGAGCGAGGAGGATCGCGCGAAGACGACCAAGCACATTGCGGACGTGAAGAGCGGACTTGAGGTGCTGCGGAGCGAAGCGACGCTGCTCGCACAACATTACGCCGCGTGGAAGACCACGATCGAGAGCGCCGCGAGCCACACGTTCGAGTACGCCTACGACCTGGAAGATCTTCCCATGAAGGCCGTGGTGGACGGCTGGGAGAGCCGCCCGCCAGCGGGTGTCCTCGGTCCGCTCCAGGCCCTGTACGACCTCACCGGCCAGGTGCTGGCTCGAGTCGATGACCCACGGCCCGCAACGGGTGGTCTGTCTGAGGCATCCGGTACCGCGCGGGCCGGGGTCTACATCCGCCAGTCACGACCGATCGCGCTCTGTCTCTACAAGACGATGCGAGACTCGGTCGGTGACCGGCTGGTGCTCTCCAAGCACGAGGCTGTACACGTGATGGATAAGAACTCACGGCTCGGATTCGTGGAATTCGGGAAGACGAAGTGGTCCAAGAAGTCGGCGAAGGTCGAGTTCTACGCGAACGGCACCTTCAAGAAGCTCACGAACAGTACGGAGTCCGCGGCGGCCGCCGTGGTTCAAACGCTGAGCGAGTTGCCGGATGCCGCGCTCGCGTCGATCAAGAAGGCCAACGAGATCATTGATGCACAGCAGGAGCTTTCGTTCCAGCGCACGGAGCAGTGGATCGCGGAGCTGGAGAAACGCAAGAAGGCCGTCGAGGGCGAGATCGCGCTGAACGGTGTGCTGGCGACCAAGGAACAGCAAGAGGAGAAGAAGAAACTCGATGCGGAGATCGCGCTCCTGAAGAGCCGCATGGATCTCGGCACGCTGGCCGCCGAGTTCGAGGTCCAGACGTCGGGCCACGACGCCAAAATCGAGACAGACATCCTCGGCGTGCATGTCGAGCTCGAGAAGGCACGCGTGGAGCGACTGAAGGTGGAGGCCGACCTGGCGAAGCTGAGGGACGCCGTAGTACCGGGATAGGCTGCTGGTCAGTGGTCGTGCGTATAATCTGGCAGGGAGATCGACTATGCGCACCAGACCACGGAGCCTCGGTGGAATCGTCGGCGTACTGACACTCGTGGCGACCTCGGTCGTCGCGCAGCCGCCTGACCGGCCCCTCACACAGGAAGAGATGTTCCGGCGGAACGTGGGCACGCGCGAGCAGCAGGTCACCCCCTTTCCGCCTCATCCGATTGTCGGCAACCTGTACTACGTCGGATCCTACAGTCTGGCGGCGTTTCTCGTGGCGACCCCCGAGGGGCACATCCTGATCAACACGAACTGGGAGCGCGCGGTCGACGGGTTGAAGACGTCCGTAGAAGCGCTGGGCTTCGCGTTCGACGACATCGAGATCATCCTCGGCAGTCACGCGCACGGCGACCACATGGAAGGTGACGCGTTGGTGGCGCAGATGACGGGGGCCCGGGTGATGGCAATGGCCGCGGATGTCCCGGCGCTCGAGCGGATGCGTCCGGGTGACAAGCCGCATCCGATCGACAGGGTCCTGCAGGACGGTGCGACGGTGACGCTGGGCGGGACCACGCTGACCGCGCGGTTGACGCCCGGGCACACGAAGGGGTGCACCACCTGGACCATGACTCTCGATGAGGACGGGGAGTCTTACGATGTGGTCATCGTCGGCAGCATGGGGAGCAACCCGAACTTTCAGTTCGTGAACAATCCGGACAACCCCACGATTGCGGACGAGTTCAAACAGGGCTTCCGGGTGCTTCGGTCCCTGTCGCCCGACGTCCCGCTCGGGTCGCATCCGGCGATGTACGGCATGGCAGGCAAGTACGAGCGTCTCGGCGATGGTCCGAACCCGTTCATCGATCCTGACGGCTACCGGGAGGAACTGGACGCGGTTGAGGCGCTGTTTCGTGAGGTGCTCGATCGGCAGGAAGCGGAGGCGGCTGCGGCCGAGCGTCGATGAGACGCGAGTACGCATCGTCCCACACGCCACCATCTGATCGACGACCAGTGGTGGCTGGGCGACATCAGCCGAGAGAGGATCCATTCAGTGACCGGTGACGGCAACCTCGCGGTGTTCTGCGACTTCGAGAACATCGCGCTTGGCGTCCGCGACGCCAAGCTGACGAAATTTGATATCCGTCTTGTGCTCGAGCGGTTGCTCCTAAAAGGCAGCATCGTGGCCAAGAAGGCCTACTGCGACTGGGAGCGATACAAAGAGTTCAAATCGACGATGCACGAGGCGGCGTTCGAGCTGATCGAGATTCCGCATACCCGTCAGTCGGGGAAGAATTCGGCGGACATTCGGATGGTGGTCGACGCGCTGGACCTCTGCTACACGAAGGAGCACATCGACACATTCGTCATCGTGTCCGGTGATTCCGACTTCTCGCCGCTGGTCAGCAAGTTGCGTGAGAACGCCAAGTCGGTCATCGGTATCGGCGTGAAGAACTCTACCTCCGACCTGTTGATGAACAACTGCGACGAGTTCATTTTCTACGACGACCTGGTGCCGGAGCGCCAGGCGGCCAGGCGTCGACCGCGCAGAAGCCGGAGCAAGAGCGTATCGTCTCAGCCGGAGAAGTCGACGGCGCCCGTGCCCGCACCAGGGTCGGAGTCGGAGCTGGACCAGGACGACCCCGCTCAGGAGGCGATCGACCTGGTGGTCACGACCGCCGAGGCGATCTATGCCGAGCGGGGCGACCGGGCCAAGTTGTGGGGGTCGATGATCAAGCAGACCCTCAAGCGGCGCCGGCCTGGGTTCAACGAGTCGGCCTACGGATTCGGATCGTTCAACGATCTGCTGGAGGAGGCGCAGTCCCGCGGCGTGCTCGAACTGGCGCTCGACGAACGCTCGGGCGGCTACATCATCGTGCAGATCACCCGCGATTAGCGGTTTTCGGGCAGGGCATCCCGCCTGGCGGCGCCAGCCGCCGCCTGGTCCCTCGCACACCGGGCTATGGCAGGTCTCGCCGAAGCCTTGGCGAAGGCGGATTGCTTCCTCGGTCACAGCCCACCTGGCTGTTCCCTCGTCGCGCCTTGCCAGCCGGGCGCCGTGCTCCGAAAACCGACGTATGCGTTTTCTCACTGCCGGGGGAGGGGCACTCGGGGCCCCGCGTAGTGGCCGCCGGGGGGTTCGGGGCAACGCCCCGTCTAGATAACGAATCCGGCCAAAAAGTACAGCACGACCGAGGCGGCCCCGGCTGCCAGCGCATAGGGGAGTTGCGTGCGGACGTGGTCCACATGGTCGCTCCAGGCGGCCATGGACGAGATCAGGGTCGTGTCACTGATCGGCGAGCAGTGGTCGCCGAAGACGGCGCCGCCCAGGACGGCGCTGACGACCAGTGGCAGCGACACCGCGGCGCCCTCGAGGGTCATCGCCGCGGCGACCGGGAGCGCCAAGGGGATCATGATGGCGAAGGTGCCCCAGCTGGTGCCGGTGGCGAAGGCGATGGCGCCTGACGTGACAAACACCAGCGGGGCGAGGAGCACCGGCGTCAAGTAGGGTGTCACCAGGCCGGCGATGAATGGACCGGTGCCCAGCGTGTCGCAGATCGCGCCGATACCGAACGCCAGGATCAGCAGGGTGGCGATCGGCAACATCGCGCCAGCGCCGCGAAACAGCAGATCGGTGAGCGTGCCGAACGCCAGCACTCGGCTACTGGTCAGCAGCACGACAGCCACGCACAGCGCCGCCAGTACCCCCCAGAGCACGGCCGTGGAACCGGACGCGGCATCAAGCGTGTCGAGCAGCGTCGGTGTTGCGATGCCGGCGGCGCGGGCGCCACTGACGCCGGTGACCCCGATGCCGGCCACGACGGTGCAGACCAAGGTGGCGAGTGGGAGCACGAGGTTTCGCGCGCGCGGTGGGGCCTGGTCGTCTGCGGGGTCCACGAGCAGCGCGTCGGCCACGACCGGCCGTGCGCCGATCGCGACGAGGGCCCCGTCCTCCGACGCGCGCCGTTCAGCCGCTCGCATCGGGCCGAAATCCCAGCCGGTCGCGGCGACGAAGAACACCAGGGCCACCGATAGCACGGCATAGAAGTTCAGGGGCACGGCCGCCAGAAACACCGGCAGCGGACCCTGGTCGCCCAGCGTGCCGAGTGTGGCCTGTGTGGTCAGCAGGCTGAGCACCACCGCACCCCAGCTGTTGATCGGAATCAGCATACAGACCGGCGCGGAGGTGGCGTCGCAAATATAGGCCAGCTTCTCCCTGGCGATACGGAGGCGGTCGAACACCGGCCTGGCCACGGCGCCAACGACCAGACAGGTGATCGTGGACTCGACAAACACCCCGAGGCCCAGTGTCGCGGCGACCAGCTGGGCACCGCGACGTGTCTCGACCCAGGGGTACCGACCGATCCACTCCAGCAACCCGGCGACGCCTCCGCCCCGCTGGAGCAGCAGCAGCAGTGCGCCCATGAGCAGGGTGAAGACCACCACCCGCGTTTGCCCCGGGTCGGCAAACACCGCCACCAGACCGTCGACCGTCGCCGCACTGCCGCGAAACGGGTCGCCGGTCGCGATGACCCAGCCGACCCAGATCCCCGCAAGCAACGATGGGACCGCCTGGCGGCTGGCCATCGCCAGCCCGATGGCCAGTACCGGGGGCGCGAGTGCGAACCAGCCGAACGTCTCAGGTTCCATGCGTGGCTTGATGGTAACGGCGTTTCCACGAAACGGCTCGGCGATGGCGCAACCAACGCTGGCCGTCCGAAGTGACCGGTTCGGTGCCAGTCCGTCGCGGGGCTGTCGTGGGTCCGGCGTACAATCGCGTGATGCACGTTCGGTCGTATGCGGCCTCACCGGCGGTTTGGCGCGGGACGGAGCTCTTCGAGCGGCCGGACTGGTCCGTCACCCTGACCGACCGAGAACTCCACGAGCTGGAGGCGTGTGCCCGATCCAGCGGTGACCCGGAGGCTGACCCGCCGGCGCCAGACGGGGCGCCGCCAACGCTGTCCGAGCGAGCCGTCGCGATGCGCACGGCCCTTGAAACCGGCTCCGGCGCGGTGTTGCTACGTGGCCTGCCATTCCAGCGCTGGGGCGAGTCGCTCAGCACGCGTGCGTTCTGGGCGCTCGCCGCCCTCATCGGTGTCCCGGTGTCACAGAGCGCCCAGGGGGAGCGGCTGTTCCACGTGCGAGACCACGGCCATGCGGCGGACGACCCGCGCTTCCGGGGACCCGCGTCCCGCCAGCGCCTCAGCTTTCACACGGACCGCTGCGACGTCATCGCGTTCGCCTGTCTCCAGCAGGCGAGAGACGGCGGCGACAACTTCATTGTCAGCTCGATGGCGCTGTACGAAGAGTTGCGCACCCGCCAGCCGGAGGTGCTCAGACTTCTGTGTCAGCCGTTTCCCTATCTCCGGCACACGGTCGATACCGGAAATACGCGACCGTTTTGTCTCCTCCCGGTGTTCTCCGAGCAGGACGGCCACTTCGCCGCCCATTTCCTGCGCGTCCTGATCGACCGCGCTGACCGGGCGACCGACGCTCCGACGCTGACGCCGTCACAGCGCGATGCCCTGGACGCGCTTGAGGCCCTGGCGGAGGATCCGGCGCTGCATGTCCGTCTCCGGTTGGAGCCGGGCGACGTGCTGCTCCTCAACAACTGGACCACCCTGCACCGTCGCAGCGCGTTCACTGACGCGGTCGCGCCGGCGGAGCGGCGGCATCTGCTGCGCATCTGGCTCTCCATGCCGGACAGCCGCCCGATTGCGGCCTGTTTCGAGGACCATTTCGGGGCCACCGCGGCCGGGGCGCTCCGCGGCGGGATGCGCCCCGTCGCACAGCCGGCCTGACCGGGACAGACGCATGGGACATGGTCACCAGCACGGGCACAGCCACTCGCCTGACGAGAGCGGTCAGAGCGACACGCGCCTTATTGCGGCGGTCTGTGTCAACGGGGCCCTGACGGCCGTGCAGGTGGTCGGCGGGCTCCTGTCCGGGAGCCTCTCGCTGCTGGCTGACGCGTTGCACAACCTGAGCGATGCCGGAGCGCTTCTGATCGCGCTTGTCGCGCGGCGCATCGGGCGCCGGCCCGCCGACCACTCCCAGACATTCGGGTACCGGCGAGCAGAGCTGGTGGGGGCGGTGATCAACGCGACGACCTTGAACGTGGTCGGCCTGTATCTCCTCTATGAAGCGGTGATCCGACTGGTCAACCCGACGCCGGTGGTCGGCTGGACCGTGATCGTGGTCGCGGGGGTGGCGCTTGTGGTCGATGTCGTGACCGCGGCGCTCACCTACAGGCTGTCGAAGGGCAGCCTGAACGTGAAGGCGGCGTTCGTACACAACGTCACCGACGCGCTCGGGTCGGTTGCCGTCATGGTGGCCGGTGTGCTCGTCGTTCGCTACCAGCTGTATGCGGCCGACGCCGTCGCCACGCTGTTGATCGCGGTGTATGCCCTGTACCACGGTGTCGTCATCACGCGGGAGGCCAGCCGCATTCTCACGCTCGGCGCGCCGCTCGATATCTACGTGCCGGCGCTGGCTGAGGCGCTGTGTAGTGTGGAGGGGGTCGCGGATGTGCACCACGTGCACGTCTGGGAGCTGGACGAGTCGCAGCGGTCGTTCGAGGGGCACATCGTGATCGAGCGGCAGGACGTGCAGCTCGCCGAGCGGGTCAAGAGGCTCGTGCGAGAGGTGCTGGCGACCCACGGCATTGCCCACGCCACGCTGGAGTGCGAGTACGGAGCGGTCACGGACGGATGCCGCGAAGGAGAAGTCGTCGCGCGGCATTAATTAGACGGGGGCTACGCCCCCGAACCCCCCGCGGCTACTACGTGGGGACCCCGAGTGCGGCATTACTCAGACGGGGCTGCGCCCCGGACCCCACG
>CALBET010000276.1 GCA_937888665.1 uncultured Acidobacteriota bacterium | reverse complement strand
TAGGCGGCCAGTCCACCGAACATCCTCTTGGTGAAGAAGCTGGGGTGGTCCTCGAGGATCTTCTGGCCCACCTCAGGTCCGCCGGGGACCGGCCGAAGTGGCGTGCAAACCGAGCGACGGTCTCAACGTACGCCCGCTGGGTGTACGGCGAGAGCTGCCGCACCTGCATGTCTTCCAGCATGCGCTGACGAAGGGAGGTCATGGAGGCTCCTCTGCGAAGGGCCTGGGGGATTCCAGGCGTTCGCCAAGAAGCGTATGAGGGGATCAGCAACCGCAGCCGGAGGGAAGACCCCGGGGTGACGCCTCGGCGTCCGCTGCACGACTTAGCCAGCGGCTACCGCGAAGCGGTTTAGTCCAATCCGGACTATGATCTTCTTCGGAGGAATCTGGGTCCTGCCGGCCGTGGAGCACAATAACCTACGCTTCACTTGACGCAATAACCTATAAATTATACAACATAATAACCTACGATAGACACGGCGCAATTCCCTATGAATGGCCCAGCCGCGCCCATGACCATGGATAGAAAGCGATGGCAACGCCGCAGGAAAAACTGGCCGAGTCTCTTGATGCCCTGCACGCGCTGCAGGCGCGCAGCGTCGTGGCAATCCGCTCCGCTGACTTGAGCCGTACGCACCGCGAGCGCCTACTCGGCGCCGGCTTCCTGCGGGAAGTGATCAAGGGCTGGTACATCCCCGCGCGGCCGGACGAGGCGCCGGGCGACAGCACGCCGTGGTACGCCTCGTTCTGGGATTTCTGCGCCGCCTATCTGGCCGCGCGCTTCGGGAAGGACTGGTGCCTTTCTCCCGAGCAATCGCTCTCCTTGCACGCCGGTAACAGGGCCGTGCCGGCGCAATTGCTCGTGCGCACGCCCAAGGGCGGCAACAAGCCCACCGCGCTGCCGCATGGCACGTCGCTGTTTGATGTGCGCTATGCGATGCCCAAGGACAGCGAGGTCGTCGAGCGCGATGGTCTGCGTCTGTTCTCCGTTCCGGCGGCGCTGGTGACGATATCGGAGCAGCACTTCGGCCGCGCGGCAACGGATGTACGCGCAGCCATGGCGGGCGTCAAGGACGCCTCTGACGTGCTCGCCGTCCTGCTCGAGGGCGGCCACAGCACGATCGCCGGGCGCCTGGCCGGCGCGTTCCGCAATGTCGGACATCCCCGTATCGCCGACGAGATTCTCAAGACGATGGCGGCGGCCGGCTACACGGTGCGGGAAAGTGATCCGTTCGAGGACCGGCCGGGCATCGTGCTGGCCGGGCGCGACATTTCGCCCTACGTGAACCGCATCCGCTTGATGTGGGATGCGATGCGTCAGCCTGCGCTGGATGTGTTTCCTGCCGCGCCCGGACTTTCCCGCGAGCTGGAGACGTATCTGAAAGCCGTTGAGGAAGTGTATGTGAACGATGCCTACCACTCCCTGTCGATTGAGGGCTACCGGGTTAGCCGCGAGCTCATCGAACGCGTGCGCAGCGGTGCGTGGAAACCCGATCAGTACGCCGAGGATCGTGAGAACCGCAATGCGCTCGCCGCGCGCGGGTACTACGATGCGTTCGGCGCTGTGAAGGCGAGTATCGGGAGAGTGCTGCGCGGCGACAATCCGGGGATGGTCAGCCGCGATGATCACTCTGGCTGGTACCGGCGGCTGTTCGGACCGAGTGTGAGCGCGGGCATCATCAGCGCTGCCGATCTGGCGGGCTACCGCAGCGGACCGGTTTATATCCGGCGCTCGATGCATGTGCCGCCGCCGCGCGAGGCGGTGCGCGATTGCATGCCGGCGCTGTTCGAGCTCCTCGCGTCGGAGCCTGAACCGGCTGTGCGCGCCGTGCTCGGGCACTTCGTGTTCGTTTACATCCATCCCTATATGGACGGCAACGGAAGGATGGGGCGCTTCCTGATGAATGTGATGATAGCTGCGGGCGGCTATCCGTGGACCATCATTCCCCTTGAGCGGCGTGACGAGTACATGGCCACGCTCGAATCCGCGAGCGTGAAGCAGGACATCGGCCCGTTTGCGGCTTTCATCGGCGGTCTGGTGCGCGACGGCCTGCAAGGCAAGCCGCCGCCGCCCGTGCCGCTTCCGCGCGCGCGGTCATGAAGGGCGCGGCGGATCGAGGCGTAAGCAAGGGATGTGATTGGGCATGACTCTGCCGGAGAGGGTGCTTGAAGCCGGGCGTGCCGTATTGGCGGCGGAGAGGGATTCGCTTACGCGAACCCTTGGCGCGTTCGTGTCCACGTTCGTGGGCCGGCCATACCTGGCAGGTCCGGCAACGCTCGAGGGAGTGGGCGGGCGGCAGAGCGCGCCGTTTGCCTGCGTGGTGTTCACGGCGGGAGAAGGCGCGTCCGCCGTGCCAGCAGGCGCGCCGGTGCCGATCACACGCGCCGCGGCGGTCATTGATGCCCACGAAGAATTGAGCCTCGAAAACTTACGCGAGGGTTATGCGCGCATCGCCGGGGCGAAACGGCTGTGGCAGGAGACGCCGCGGTCGGGTGACGCCGGACGGCGAAGCGAATTGCTCGGCGTGATTCTCGCCCGGCGCTCTCAGCTGAATCTCGAAGCCGTCGCCGAAGAGATGCAGCGTCTGAACACCGAAATGCCGGCGACGCTATGCCCGGACATGGTCGCGGTAGCGGACACGGGGCTGGTTCAATACAGCGCGCAGTTTCCCGGCGAGAACATCACGGGCGACTTCTTCCTGCCCGGAGAGACGCTTTCCTACGCCGCGCCCATGTACATCGTCATGGTGATGAAGCCCTCGGGCGCTGCCACGCTGAACCGCATGTTGTCCTTCGTGGTGGGTCATCTTGCGCTGTTCGCGCCCGGTGCGGACGTGCCGAAGTTCCCGGACATCGTCGAAGGCATGGCGAACACCAGCGTGACGCTGACCGGCTATCAGTGCAATCTGGCTGGCGAAGTCGTGCCCGTGCCGCGGCAGTTCTATAACGACCGCTACCTGGCGCCACTGCCATTCGTCATCGAGGACGGCCGGGGCCGTGTTCTGGCGACGGTGCAGTTCCTGCGCTGGCAGGATGGCGGGGTCATTTTGCTGCGCGGCGAGCTGCCGTTGGAGATGTTGCTGGTCTTTCTCGGGCCGGTTGCAGCCAAGAGCGGCCTCGTGCGCCGGCCGGGGCTGCAGATTTCGTACGCGTTGCCGGTCACCGAAGCCGATTTCCAGGGCATGCTGGCGCGGCTTCACCGGCAATCGAACATGGTGGTGCGGCCGGATGAGACGAGCTGGGTGGTCAAGAAATTCGCCGATGAAGGGTCATCCTCGCCATTCATGGCGCGCTTGCTCCTGAGCCTGTTCAAGCTGCGCGATGCGGCGCTGCCCGAAGGCGATCCGCGCGACCGGTTCGACAAGGCGTATCCGGCTGTCACGGCGCCGCTTCTCGATGCGAGGGCGCGCGTGAAGAAGATCGGTGCGCTGTGGGAAGACCATGTCCGGCGGGTGCAGGCGGGCGAGGCCGCGCGCGTGCGGGGTCACGCCATCCACGTGGATGAGAACGTCGATCACGAGCTTGGGCAGGAAGCGGATGGGTTCTTGAACGCGGCGGTACGCGCTCTCAAGACGGGCATGCAGGGCGTGGCCCTGGAGCTCGGCGTGAATATCGGCTTCCTGTTTCAGAAGCAGGCGCCGTTCGAGGCGGGCCTGGGCGCTCTTGCGGCGCAGGACCCGCCGCTGGCGGCTTACCTGGAGCAGGCGCGCGCGCAGTGGTCGGAGACTCTGGTCAACCGGCGCAACGCCATCGAGCACGAGGGCTGGCGCTTGCCGGACGTCACCTACGTCCGTGCGGGCAGCGGCGTCGGCGCGAACGCCCCGCTCGTGGACGGGCAGGCGATCGCGCCGTACGCGACTTCCATGTTCGACCGGCTGAGTTGTTTCGTCGAAGAGGTGACGGCGCATCTGCTGCAGCGGCGCCTGATGGATGGCGTGACGATTACGGAAGTGCCGCGCGATCAGCGGGCGGGCGAGGCGCCGGAGCGGTTTCGCGTGACGCTGGCCATTGGCGGTCTGACTCCGTGGACGATCGCGTATCACGGCACGGCGTTCGAGGAGACGTAGGCTCCGTCGCTTCGTCCGACTCGCGCTCCTGCCCGAGCGCCTGTAGGCAGGCCATGCGCAGTTCCAAGAGGTCGCGCAGCGAGGCGTCGATGTTGTTCTGGACACGGTAGAGCGGCCGCCGGCGTTCAGGCGGTGGCGATCTGATTGATGTTGCCGCCGATCTTGCCGAGTTCGCCGAGGAGCCTGGCCAGTGCCTGGTAGCCGATGGAGGCGCGGCGGGTCTGGCGCGGCACCGGCGTGTTGAAGAGCGCATGCCGCACAAGCGCCGCAAACGTGAAGCCGGTGGTTGCCTCCATCTCCGTGATGCGGCTGACGGCAACGGCAGCTTGACGCTTATCCGGTGGACCGCTAGAAGAAGCCGAGACACAGTCACAGGGAGACGATGGACGAATTCAGCAAGATTCTCGCGAAGTACGACGCGGCCTACGTTAGCACCCACCTGCATTCCGCCGGAGACATCAACCGTTTCGCCGCGACGTTCTACAAGGACGTGGCGGAGATTTACGACTGCATCACGCGGGCCCGCAACACGGAGCGCAACCCCGTCGGATTCGGACTGAACGAGGCGCCAATCCTGGGTCTGCTGGTGCGCGTCTGGAAGTTACTGAAAGAGGTCATCCGATACTACGAGGCAGACAACGCGGAAATGATCGCGGTCATGGAGAGGCCGCTCATCGAGGCCTCCGTCACGGCCGAGTACCTGCTGCGTAACGGAGACGCGGCGGTCGAGGACTACCGCAAGCTCTCCTACAAGGACCGTCTCCGCCTGCTACGGCAACTGAAGGAGGGCTCGCCTTTCTTCGGAACGAAGGCCGGCCAGCGCCTGCTCCGATCCGTGCGCGAGAAGATGGCCTTCGAGGGGCTGACGGAAAGCGACTTCGAGGCGCAAAAGAAGAACCGCTGGCGCCTGCAAGGCAAGACTTTCTTCGACATCTTCGCGGAGGTCATTCACGAAGATCTCTACGCCAGCTCCTACGGGATGATGTCGGAATCGGTGCATGGCTCGTGGAACGAGTCCCTCGACTACTCACTCAGAAAGAACGACGACGGGACCTTTCTCGCCTGGCCGTTCTTTCAACCCGCCGACATCCGGTTCGTGACGCCAACCATCCGCTTCTGCAATCCAGCCTATTGTTCGTGGGTGGAGCGCGCGGGACTCGCGGAGTCAGACCTGCTGAAGACGCTGGAGTGGATCGATCGCGTTAACGCGGCGCTTTATCGGCGCTTCGACGACTTGTACGACGGCGCCTGAGACAGCCGCCCCGGCAACTCGCCGGAGAAGCGGCCGGGCGCGGACAGACACCCCTGGTCCTTCCCCCCTTTAATGACGCCACGAGAAAAGAGAGACTTCCCCCAGCGGAGGAAGTGTCATGCGGAAATCGAAATTCAGCGAAGCGCAGATCGCGGCGATGCTGAAGGAAGCGGCATCTGGCGTGGCGGTCACCGATGTCACACGCAAACACGGCGTCAGTGCGGCCACGTTTGACGTTGCCCCCGTTCTCAGACGGGTGCGAGTTGGAGGTTGGCCGCTTTTGAGCCCTGTGTCTGACCTTGTTTGGCGTACGGACCGGGGCCAAATCCGCGTGTCGAGGGGGGTCGAGGGGTCCGATAAGAGGTCTTCCGTTAACTTGGGGGGCCTAATCCGGACTTCTATGAGGTCCCTCCTCTCTGTCAACCCCCTCGGCTGCCTTTTTTCTCTTCGTCTCTTGGCCTCTCCCTGAGTCTTGATTGGTTGAAGCCAGACGCTCCTGGCCGCCGCATGCACGCCTTGCGCCCATGCGCAGTCGCTCAGACACGTTCGCTCTCAGCTCCGCGTCGCGGATGAGGCCGCCGCCGAGCAGGCCCCCCACGCCGAGCGGGGCCCGCGCAGGCGGCCCCCGGACGAGCGGGTCACGGCCTGCCCACGTGGTCCCGGAGATCCGGACGCCTCACACGTCCCCACGTCGTGCGGCCGCTGGTTGGCCCGGTGCATCCGTCGCGCAGGCTGAAATGCCCGCCGCCGACTTCTATCCGTGCCGGTCCTCGTGACCGTACACCGTATGCGTTCTACGCTCGTAGCGTCTGGAACACCGGTAGATGGAGGGCACCCCTTCTATAAGAACGGGTCATGGTTGTCGCCCCGTCAGGATTGCGGGCGCCTCCACCAACCGGCACGCACGACTCATGGTCTCTGGGCTCTCTTCCGCGACATCGATTAGCTGGTCTTCAGGCGCGCGCCATCGGGGATCACCCCGAACTCTACGAGGCGCCACAGGTCAATCAACAAGCGGCGCGCCAGCGCGACGATGCCAACGCGCCGGTGACGGGACCCACCCGTGCCAAACCGCGTCCAGAACCACTTCGATAGGGTGCTCTCCGGCTGATACCGCAGCCACGACCACGCAATCTCGATCATCATGGTGCGCACGCGCTTGTTCCCGGCCTTGCTGATCCCTTGCTCCCGTGGCGAGGCGCCGCTCTGATACGGGGTCGGCGTGAGCCCGGCCGCGGCGGCGACCTCCCGGCGGTTGGCGAACTGACGCCAGCCGAAGAACTCCATCGCGAACACCCAGCTGCTCGTCGGGCCGATCCCACACAGCTCAGCGAGCACTCTCGCTTGTGCGACGGCCTTCGTCTGGGCCGTCGCCAGCAGGGTCTGTCGCTCTTTCTCGAGCGCACGGATCTGCTGCTCGACCGTCTCCAGCCGCTGGTGCTCCCGGACCACGCGGGCCGGCAGGGACGCCGGGACTGGCTGCCCATCCCACTGCCGCAAGTTGGGAAGGGTCGTGAGGAACGTCCGTCCCACCTGCTGGTCGATCCCGTGGGTGAACAGCAGGGACTGGATCCGCATCCGATGGGCGCGCCGCTCCGACTTCAGCACGTCCAGATCCCGATGCAGATGCCGCGCCGCCTCGTCCGCCTCAGCGGGGACCCGGACCACACTCCACACCCGTTCCCCTCGGTGATGCCGGACCAGCTGCGTCACCAGTTTGATCGCGTCCAAGCGGTCGGTCTTGGCGCGCCGCTGCCGGCGATTGACCTCGATGCTCGCCGCGTCGACGACGACATTGGCGACCCCGCGAGCCGCCAGGGCCCGATGCAGCCAGAACCCGTCTCGGCCGGCTTCGTAGCAGCTCCGCACCGGGGCCTCGGACGGCAGGCCGAGCCGCTGCTTCGCTCGGGCGACCGCCGCGTCGAACTGGGGCCAGTCCCGGGCGACCACCCCCACCACCCGCGGCCGCCGGACCCCTCCGTCGCTGAACGCCAGCTTCCAACTTGTCTTGCTCAATTCCATGGCAACGTGCAGCGTCCGCTCGGCTGCGCTCTCCTGGATCTGCTGGGACGTCTGAGTCATCACACCCTCCTTGTGGTTTTGGTTGAACTCTGGGGAGGGTTGTATCAGACGGCCCGGACTCTCGTCCGGGCGGGGAACCTACATGGCATCTATAATCGCGTCATGTGCCCCGCACCTCCCGGCGACAGCCCGTGACGATCTCGCGAATCTTCGCGTGCCCTCGACTCTTGCTGCCGTTCGAATCGAGGACGGCATCCTCCGTGACGATGGCGACAGAGCCTTCCGCCTCCAGTGAATCGACCGCCCACACGTAACGCGCCACATCTGGACCGCGATGCGGTCTTTGTAGGCCCCCGGCGTTTCCTGAGCACCAACGAGGGCCGGCAGGACGAGTAGCGCGACAATCGCAGTGGGATAGGTTCGCATGGTGTACGAGCACTACAGCAGTCGTCGACGCAGACGGGTCGGCCCGCCCTCGATGTACAGTGATGCGACGGTGGCCCGGGTTTTACCCCCTTCATGGAACGCCCAGTGAGAGATATTGCGGTCATCATGCCGGCCCGGAATGCCGCGGACACGATTGCGGAAGCCGTTGAATCCGTTCTGTCTCAAATCCCCGCCGTCCTCGAACTGATCGTGGTCGATGATGGATCTACGGACGCCACCCGTGACGTGTTGGACTCGGTCATGGACCCGAGGGTCACGGTTCTGTCGTGTCCAGGGGTCGGTTGTGGCGCCGCCCGCAATCGAGGTCTCGACGCGGCACGTGGAGAACTCATCGCATTCATGGATGCCGATGATGTGTGGCTCCCCGGGAAGCTGGCGGCCCAGGTGGCGGTGCTCGAGTCCGCCCCCGGAGCGATGGTTGCGTACAGCTGGTCCGAGGACATCGACGTGTCCGGGGCCAGAACTGGGGGATACTGTCGCCTCACGCGGAACGGCGATGTCCGGCGCGCGCTCCTGCTACGAAATTTTCTTGGCAACGGCTCGACACCCTTGCTCTATCGGAGCGTCCTGACCGAGACCGGCGGTTTCGACGAGGCCTTGCCCGCCTGCGAAGACTGGGACCTGTGGCTCCGGCTGGCCGAACGTCATGCGTTCGTGTGCGTGCCGCAGACGTACGTACTCTACCGGCGCAGTGAAGCCTCGATGTCCTCGGACCTGCCACTGATGAACACGACGGCCGCCCGAGTCATCGAGCGCGCCTACGATCGGGCGCCAGCGCATCTGCAAAGTCAGAAGGGCCACACCTACAGCATTCTCAATCGTCACTTCGCGGTTCAAGCCCTCAGCATGGCGGCACGAGCTCGAAGCTCGGCCCGCGAACGCGAGCTGGTCATAGCGTCGACCAAATACCTGTATCGGAGTGTGCTGTGGTCGCCCATGCGGTCACTGATCTCCAGGACTGTCTGGGCCACGGGCCTGCGATTGCTGATCGCCGTCGCTACAGCGCGCCGCGCGACGGCATGAGGCGTCCTATCCCTCGACCTGGACCAACGCATCCAGCTCATCCAGGAACCCGGGGTCCTCGTCCATATCGAACTTCCTGGCAAAGTGTGCCGACGACGCGCGAAGCCGGGGCAGGTCGTGGCTTGACAGCGTTTTGGGACTGTTACCGCCCCCGGACCAGTCGATGTACCGCCGGTTGTCGGTCGACACCCTGATGTGGGCCGCGTTACACAGCACCGTGTGGTAGTACGACTCGTCCGGACTGGAGGGCACCCGCCGCTCTCGTCGGTAGTGCCGGGCCAGGGCGAACTCAGTGCGGTGGAACTCGAGCAAGTAGTTCGTTGCCTTTCGATTCGCGTAGAACCAGTGTTCGCCGGCAAAGCAGCGAAAGGTCTCGGAGAACGGCAAGAATGGAGCCGTGAGTCTAGGGTGCCTGAGCCTCACTCGAAGGTGCGTCCCGGGAACGTCCACCCCAAGTGTGCAGTACCGGTCGTAACGTTTGCGCTGCCAGGTTGCGTTCGAGTCGTACCGGACGCGTTCGTGTTGTAGATGGACGTCGAAGGGGCTCGATGCTAGATCCTGAAGTATCGTGCGGGCCGGCTTGATGGGATAGTCCGCCCCGCTGAGCAGCACGAACCAGTCGGGTGGATCTGGCCCCTCGAACATCAGCCGCATGGCCTCGAGCGTTGCCTCGACCACGGAGAATCGTCCCCATTGTGTTGCGTGGTGAGGACGGACGAACGACACGTGCTGTCCCAGCGTGTTCGTGGGGAGAGCGCTTTGGGTGAAGTCGTGATGGCAGACGATCGGCGGGCCCTCGAACATGCGGTCCAGAGTCGTGATCAGCCGCAGAATCTGGCGGGGCTTCTGGTGGGTGATCAATACGAACCCGAGCCTCAGTGTCGGCGTGTTCGCCAGAGTCGTGGTGACTGCCATTCCTGTGATACCTCGACTCCGATTAGCCCGGTCGGCCCGCGGACTTTTGGGCATAGTGCTCGCGCAGAATGCCCAGCGCGAAGAGGTGCGTGAGGGATCGGTCCAGCCAGTAGTGTCGATAGTTGGGATACCGCGTCTGGTCTCGCCAGGTCAGACCGTGCGCGAGGCTGAGCAACAGGCGCAGGCTCTTGATCGCCATGGCCACGAACAGGCCGACGCGCCCCCGGTCGGCCCGGTCCGCGGGGGGGATGGACGGGTACAGATAGGTCATTCGACACGAATCGCGCCCGCTGGCGAAGCACGACGCCATGCGCCAGCTCACCCGCATCTTTTCCGGTCGGACGTAGTGCTCGAGCGAGAAACTCGGTTCGTAGTGAACGAGGTGTCCCGGCATTCCGTAGCGCACATGATTGACGATTGCCGTCTCTTCGGCGTACCCGATCCGGGTGCCATGCATTCCCAGATTCGCGCTGAATCCACCCACCTCCTGGAGCAGTGATCTCTTGAAGACGATGTTCATGCCGGGGAGGTGTTTCGACGGGGCAGGATCCAGCGGGCCTGCGTGCTCTTGCTGGACGTGAGTGTCGTACCCGTTCCGGTACCACGCCGGCTTCTCCGAATCGAACCAAGGGAAGACGTTTCCGCCGAACACGGACGGTGCGTGGCGCTCGATCACGCCACGCGCCGTTTCCAGCCACTCGGGAGGAGCCCGGCTGTCGTCGTCCATGTAGGCAACATACTCACCGCGCGCCTGCTGCCAGCCGAGGTTGCGAGCACGAGAGAGTCCCTGTTCTCGTTCGAGCAGATAACGCACGTTGGGCTGTTCACGGGCGAACGAGTCTGCGACGGACCGGGTATGGTCGGTGGAGTTGTTGTCCACGACGATGACTTCGTACCCACGGCGAGGGAGTGATTGCCGGCTGATGCTCTCGAGCGCCTGGCGGAGAAGCTCTGCGCGATTGTAGGTGCAGATGACGACCGACAGCAGTGGGACGGTGGCGTGAATCTCATCGCCGGGGTGGGGCGTCAGGCCGCTTGCGGGCATGGGTATGATCGCAGCGTTCAGTGAGAATCTGTGCTGCTGGTCAGACTCTCGTGGACGTGCTGTTGCTCGATCGAGGTGCGGTAGAGCCCGCCGTCGATCTTCATCAGGTCGACAGGTCTTCCCCGTTCAACCACCCTGCCGTCCTCAAGCACGACGATCTGGTCGGCGTTTGCGACCGTCGACAGCCGGTGTGCGATGACGACCACGGTTCGGTCGACGCTCAAGTCCTGTATCGCGTCCTGCACCTCGCGTTCGGTCCTGGTGTCGAGTGCACTCGTGGCCTCGTCCAGTATCAGCACCTCGGGATTCCTCAGAATCGCGCGGGCGATGGCGATGCGTTGTCGCTGGCCACCCGACAATCGCACCCCACGGTCACCAAGCATGGTGTCGTAGCTCTGCGGAAGCGCCTCGATGAACTCGTGCGCCCGTGCCCGTCGCGCAGCGCTCTGCACCTGCTCGAGAGTGACCGGTTCTGGGGCGCCGAAGGCGATATTGAACATCGCCGTGTTGTTGAAGACGAAGGTCTCCTGACTGACAACGGCAA
>CALBET010000275.1 GCA_937888665.1 uncultured Acidobacteriota bacterium | reverse complement strand
CCGCCGCCGCCCCGCACCCCAACCAGCTCGGTGGTCGTGCCGTCGGTCACGCCGAGGCGGATCTCCACGGGACGCAACATGCCTCCATCGAGGGTCCAGACCCGTCCGCTCGTTTCGGTGACTTCCAGTGGCGCGAACAGGGCGTCAATCGTGGTGGCGCCGCGGTCGACGGTGGCCACCGCCCCAGCGGCCTGGTTGGCTCGTCGCCGAGGACCACCACCGCCACCGCGACCAGCGTCACGTCCGCCGCCGCGACCCGCGAAGAATTCCGCGCGTTGCTCAGGCGTCATATTTTGCATCCGCTCGCGCATCGCCTGTCGGTCAGCGTCGCTCATGTCGGCGAAGCCGCCGTCCGGGCCACCGCCGCCTCGCTCGCCGCCACCAGCACCGCTGGCTCCCTCGCCACCACGGGCGCGGCCCTCCCCGCCTTCTCCACCGCGCTGCAGAATGTCAGGTACGGGCTGGTTGAGCGCGGCGAACATGTCGGGCGTCGGTCGAAAGCGCAACGCGGCGTTCGGCACTCTGAGTGTGTTCTCGCTCCGCGCGATTTCCAGCGTTACGGTGGCCGTCATCCCTGGTTTCAGTTTGAGTTCATTATTCGGCACGTCGATGACCGTCGCATAGGTCACGACGTTTTGGACGACCACCGGCTCAAGCCGGATCTGCGAAACGGTGCCTTCGAACTCCTCCGCCGCATAGGCGTCAACCGTGAACGTGACGCGCTGCCGTGGACGGATTCGGCCCACGTCCGACTCGTCAATGTTCGCGATCACCTGCATCTTGGTCAGGTCGGCCGCGATGATGAACAGTTCCGGCGCCGACATGCCCGCCGCCACGGTCTGTCCCGCGTCCACCTGACGGGCGATGACGATGCCATCAATAGGTGCAGTGATCACGGTGTGGCCGAGATTGACCTCGTTCTGGTTCAGTGCGGCTTGCGATTGGGTCACACCGGCCTCCGCCGATCTGAGCTGCGCGGCGGCCGAGCGCACCGCGACCTGCGCCGCCTCAAGTTCGATTTTCGAGATCAGCTGGCGCTCCGAGAGATCCTCCGAACGCGCCAGCTGCGTCTGGGCATCTTCCAGCGTCACTTGCAATCGTTCCACGTCCGCTTCCGAGCGGGCCAGGTTGGCGCGCCCCTGTTCGACCTGTGTCTCGAACAAGGAGGGTTCCAGCCGAGCGATGACGTCTCCCGCGCGGACAATGGAATTGAAGTCCGCGTTGAGCTCCTCGATGATGCCGGACACCTGGCTGCCGACCTGGACGGTGGTGACCGCCTCCAGGGTGCCGGTGGCGCCGACCGTGTCAACGACATCACCCCGGGTCAGCGTGACGGTGCTGACATCGGGCACGAACTCGGTCGTGTTGAACCCCAGGTAGCCGTACGCGTAGGCGGTGATGCCCGCGCCGACCAGGATGATGACGACAAGAAGTTTCTTCATGGCTGTGCCTACTGGATGATCGAAATTCCGGCGTTCGACAATGATGTCCGCTGCACCCGGTCGAACTCGACGAGTGCCTTCTGCTGGTCCAGAATCGCACGCAGTTCCGTATCCTGTGCCGCCGCCAGGTCGCGCTGAGCCTGCACGACGAAGAAATTGGTCGTGAGACCGGCCTCGAACCGGCTCTGCTCGGCGTTCAACTGCTCCTGGGTCAATTCCCGGGCCGCCATGGCGGCGTCGATCCGACGGGAGATCGCCTCAATTTGAACCACCGCATTGGTGACCTCGGTGGCGACCTGCAGTTGCAGTTGTCGCAGCTGCGCCCGTACCTGCTGTGTCTGCAGTTGGGCACGCGCCAGTGCCGCGTCGGCGGCGCTCTGGCCCAGGGGGTAGCTCATGTTGACCTGCACCGTCCACACCGGAAACGCCGCATCGAACAGCTGGTTGAACGCGTCGCCGAGTCCACCCGGGACTTCGGACGTGACCGAGCCGCCCAGCCCGGAGCGGACGAATCGCGTCCCGCCCTGTCCTTGGAGCTGATAGGTGCCAACCAGGTCGACCGCGGGGAGGGTGTTGTTGCGCATGGCCGACAGGTTGACCTCGTTGATGTCGAGTTGCCGGCGCGAGCGCGCCAGATCGGTCCGCTCTTCGAGTGCCGCCCGGATTGCGGCCCCGAGATCAATCGGCGGAACCTCAAGCGTCGGCTGGTCGACCGGGTTCAACGTCGATGCCCAGTAGTCGTCGTCCGTGCCGCCCACGATCAGTTGCTTCAGGACCAGTTCGGCGGTCGCCAGCACCTGTTCAGCCTGAGCCAGAGACTGTCGCCGCGCGGCTGCCTCCGACCGGGCCTGGACGACGTCGATCGGGGCCAGCGTGCCGATCTCGACTCGGGCTTCGTTGTCGCGGATGAGGGCCTCAGCGAGGTCGAGCGCCTGCTGTTGCACCTCGAGCGTCCCGGTGGCGTAGAGCAGGTCCCAATAGGCGTTCCGGACCGCTGACACTGTGTTGGTGATGGTCTGGCGCAGATCGATGTCTGCGATGTCACGGTTGATCCGCGTGACTTGGATCTGCTGACGCGTCGTATCGATTTTGAATCCGCGGAGTAGCGGTTGGGTGTACGAGGCCTGCACGGTGGCTCGGTAACTGGGGTTAAAGCTGGAGAACGCGTTGGTCGACGCGGAGCGGTTGTTGTTCCAGTTGACGGTGTAGTTGCCGCCACCCCACTGGACGGCCTGGTCCAGACCCCCGTTGACGGTAGCCGTGTCACTGACAACCGCCGCGCCACCGTCGAGCTGTGTCGACGACGGGTTCGTACGCGACGAGTCGCTGAGGTTCGCATTCACCGTCGGCCGGTAGAACGAGAGTTGTTGCGCGAGCGACAGGTCGAAGACCAGAGGGTTCAGCCGCTGGACCACGAGATCCAGGTTGCGCTCGAGGGCGCGCGCGATCGCTTCGTCCAGCGTGAGATCCACCCTCGCGCCGCTGCGCGGCGTCTGGACGAGTGCCAGCCGTGTGGTGGCCTGTTCGATCAGCGAGTCGATACGACCGTCCGCGGTCTGCGCGCGTACATCGGACGTCGCCACAACGAATACAAAGAGGATGAAAATGAGTCGGTCACCATGCCGTGCGAGCCACATAAACGGTATTCTCCTGGGCGCCTGCCTGATACCCCCGTTGAGGGCGGCACGCCGATGCTCCTACGCCTCGTCACTAATGTAGACCGCGCCCCGGCGCCGTTTCTTCCCGCCGAGATGACCCGATCCGTCGGATGGAACGTGGGTTGACCGGTCGGCAGGAGTCAGCGGCGTTTGCTCCGAGTGCCGTCACTGGGGCGACGGTCGTCGTTGTCACGCGCCCGCCATTCGTCGAGGGTCTCACGCTGCGCCTCGCTGAGTACGCGGTACATTCGGAAGACCATCAAGATACGCGTCTTGCTGAGCTCGCTCCGCGCCGCCTCGACCCGGTCGATCTGGCGGGTGACGTCGAGTTCCTGGACGTTCATGTCCGCGATCAACGTTGATAAGGTCAGTTCTTCGGCGTCGAGGCGGCGCATCGACTCGCGCTGTTTTGGGAGCGTCTCCTGATAGATGCCGTCCAGCGACGTCGACTGCTCGTCGGTGAGACCGAGTTCGGTCCGGACCTCTTCGGACTGCCACCAGCGGTGCGGCCGACGCCCCTGCTCGTTGGCCTCGAGCATCAGCGGCGCAAGCACAAGGAGACCAAGGAGCCCGAGCAGCGTGGCCGTGCGCCACCGCATCAGCGTCTGTCTTTGGACACGTTTCGATACCATCTCTTGCCAAGACTCCGTAGAAACCGGAAACGTTTACGGAGGTGGTGCGAACGCCGTCCTCGTCCGCCGCCGGCAGCCTAGCCGGAAGACGTGACGACAGACACGGGACCGATTGTCAGCGGATGTTACTAGAGAGGTCTCGCACGCGGGGGGTCAGCGCGTCGATGGATGCGAGCTCGGACACGTGCGAACTGGTCAACGCGAGGTCGAGACGTCCGAGAAAATCCTCATCCGGCATGACGCGCGCGAATGCGTCCAGTGTCAGCGGACCAGTGTCGTCCCCGGTCAGCGGCGGCAGTTCGACCGTCCCCGTCATGTCGAGGTTCTGGGCGGTGTCGCGGCCCGGCGCGAGCGACGGCGCGGACGCGAACCGCTCGTCTTCTGTTACTTTTACCGGTTTCACCGGTTCGACCGGGCTTCTGCGACTGCCGTCCTGCGTGTCTGCATCGTCGATCTGCACGAACGCCGTGCGCCCTGCCTGAGCGTCGACCGGATGCAGGTGGATGAACTGGCCGACCGTGATGCCCAGCAGCAACGCCGTGGCGACCGCCGCCGGCACCCAGCCGCCGGACCACATCTGCACACGAGGCAGCAAGCGTCCGGTGAAGGGAAACTCTAGCAGCCGGGACGGTTTCGCAGCGCCGACGAGCATGTCGAGACGACGGCTGATGCGGGCGCGCTGGGTCTTGAGCCTGGCCGGTGTGAAGATGTCGTCGAAACTGGCGGACGCGGCGGCCGGGAGGGCATCGAGTTGGGCCGCTACCTGGTGGTAGCGATGCTCGCAGCGCGGGCAAGAATCCACGTGCCGCGCGCCGATCGGGTCAGACAGGGGTGCGTCCGACGAAGTCAGGGCGAGTGCCAGCACCCGATCGTCGGAGAGGTGCCGGCCTTTCCCGCGCCACCACGCTTGCGGGTGGACCCAGCGATGAAACCAGCGTGGCCCGTTCATGCTGAGGGGTGCTGCATCTCGCTCGGCCATAGTGCGTCTGCCAGTTTCACGGTGCCACGCGGCGTCACGCGCGACGTTGGGAGCGGTCGTCTCGGTCGAGCGGGGTGCGCGCCATCCACCCTTCACGAGTCAGGGTCCCGCGCAACTTACGAACCGCTCGGAACAGGTGCACGCGGACGGTGGACTCGTTCACACCCATGATGTCACTGACTTCCCGAGCCGGTCGGCCCTCGAAATGGCTCAAGATCACCGCGGTCCGCTGGCGCGTTGGCAGGCGATCGACGGCTGTCTCCAACTGCACGCGTCTTTCCTTGGTCAGCAGTGCCGTTTCGGGCGACGGCTCGTGGCTCGCCGGACCGTCGTCAACCATGCCTTCGCGTGGTTCTAGCTGAACCAGCCATCGCGCGCGGCGGGTTCTGGCTTTGAGGCGATCCAGGCACGTGTTGACCAGGATGCGGGTGAACCACAGCTCAAAAAACAGGTCTTCTCGGAACGACGGCAGATGGAGGAACGCCTTCATGAAGGCGTCCTGCACGACCTCGTCTACTTCCGCCGGATCGCGCAGGTAGTGATAGGCGATTCGGGCGGCGCGGCGCTGTTGTCGATCAACAATCTCGCCGAACCGCTCCGCGGCCCGCGTCCGCTGGTCGTCGGCCAGCAGCTGTTTGACCTCGGCTGCGAGTCGGGTCTCGACGGCAACTGGCGGGTCTTCCTGGCCAGTCGCCGGGATGGATGTCGGTATCATGAAAAACTGGTCCGCGGACATAGCGCCACCACCGGCGCATCTCTGCGCGAGTATACTGCAAGTGGACGACACTCAGGAGTGTCCCGTTGACCGGTACCAGCGGGAGCGAGCCAAAATGAATAGGATGACTCAACCTCAGTCAGTGCCGACCATCCTGCTGGTCGAGGATGACCCGATGATTCGCCCTCTTCTTCGACGCATGCTGGAGGGAGCCGGCTACGACCTCCTCGTGGCGAAGAACGGCGACGAGGCGCTGACGCTCGCCAACGAGCATCCCGGCGTGATCGACCTGCTGCTCACCGATGTCGTGATGCCTCGTATGAACGGATTCGAATTGGGTGGCTACATCGGCAAGGCCCACCCCGAGACCAACGTCCTGTTCGTCTCCGGCTACGCCGCCGACTCGAGTTCTGTCCGTGAGGGCCTGAGAACTGCCCGTCAGGCGTTCCTGTTGAAACCGTTCACGAAGGACGCCCTCCTCGGCAAAATCAAAGAAGTACTCGAGAGTAGTCCCCTGGTTCCAGGGGACTAGCAGCCCGTCGTAGAAGTCCCGCTGCATTCGACGGGCGCGTCATCCCGGCTGACGGAGTTGCGATGTCGCGGTCGGCGGATACGTCTCGAGCCACGTGCCTGGATAGTAGTGGGCCAGAATCTGTTCGACCGTGCTGCCGGTGCGAGCCCGGACGATGGCGCCGGTCTGGCAGAGCCCAACGCCGTGCCCGAAGCCTTGGCCCGTGAACTCGAAACCGTCCGGAGA
>CALBET010000274.1 GCA_937888665.1 uncultured Acidobacteriota bacterium | reverse complement strand
GGGAACTGGCAACGCGTACACCCAGCCGGCGGCGGAGACCAGTGACGCCGTCGTGGCGCTCGATCTGGACACCGGCGCGATACGGTGGGCGAATCAGATTACGGCCGGCGATGCGTTCATCATGGGATGCCAGGGCACCAACGCCAATTGTCCCGAGGATGGAGGACCGGACCACGACTTCGGCGCGTCACCCGCCCTCGTGACGATGACGAACGGACGCGACCTGCTCGTGGTGGGGCAGAAGTCCGGGACGACGTACGGTCTCGACCCCGATGCGGACGGCGCTGTGGTCTGGCAATACGTCGCCGGCCCCGGGAGCGCGCTCGGCGGTATCGAGTGGGGCTTCGCCGTCGATGGCGACAAGGCCTATTTCGCCAACTCCGGCATGTTGACCGCCGAGCCGGGCGGACTCTCGGCCGTGCGTCTCAGGACTGGCGAGCTCGTGTGGTACGCAGAGCCGCCACCGCCTCTTTGCGCCGAGTCCGCGGAGGCCGGCGGCGGCACCGGTTCCAGCCGCGCTGGTCGGGCCGGGCCTGGGGGCCTGGGCGGGCGGGGTGGCCGAGGCGGTCTGGCGCGCGGCTGTAACGCAGCGTTGCCGGCTGCGATCACCGCCATTCCCGGGGTCATCTTCTCCGGGTCGAACGACGGCGGGTTGCGAGCCTATTCGTCCCAGACCGGCGACGTGATCTGGACGTTCGACGCCAACGGCGAATTCGACACGGTCAACGGGGTGCCGGCTAGCGGCGGGTCGATGAACGGACCGGGGCCGGTCGTCGTCGATGGGATGGTGTACGTCGGTGTCGGCTACCAGTTCATCGGCAGCCGTCCCGGCAACGTGCTGCTGGCGTTCGGGGTCGAGTAAGGGCTCTGACCACAATAAGGACCCGATCAGGAATAAATCATTCCTGATCGGGTCCTAGGCTGGCCATCTTGGGGCGTCGCGGCGCTCGTCCGGCAAGGCGCGAGGCGATGTCGCCTCGGCGGTGGAAGAGATAGGACACAGATTATGACAACACGAACCGTTCGGCTTCTGATCGCGGTGGCAGTGACCAGCCTGTTCGTACCACGGGCCCTGCAGGCGCAGGACCGGACGCTCCAGATTGACCACTATGTGCCGGTCGTGTCCACCGCCCCATCGATGAAGGGGGAGACCGCCCAGATCTACGTGCGCGAGCGCACCCTCGCCACAACGTCACGGCGGGGTGGAAACATGGCGGGCCGGGTGGTGCTGTTCATCCACGGTGCCGGAACCCCGGCTGAAGTGGCCTTCGATGCGCCGGCCGATGGTTACAGCTGGATGGCACACCACGCCGAGGCCGGGTTTGACACCTTCTCCATGGACACCACCGGCTACGGACGGTCGACCCGTCCCCACGCGATGAACGACATCTGCAACCTGTCGGTGGAACAGCAGCAGGCGTTCGTGCCCGCGTTGCTGGACGCGCCCTGCGAACCCAGCTACGCGTTTGGTGCCACGACGATTGAGTCTGACTGGCATGACATCGATGCCGTGGTCGACTACCTGCGTGTCCTGCGCGACGTACAACAGGTGCATCTCGTCGGCTGGTCCCTGGGTGGACCCAGGGCTGCCGGTTACACCGCACGTCATCCCGAGAAAGTCGCCAGCGTGGTCTTGCTGGCCCCGGCCTACAGTCGCCGACGCTCCGTCGAGCCGCCGGCCAGCATTCCCGTGCCCGGCGCAGCCTTCACGAAGCAGTCGCATCTGGATTTCACCGCGAATTGGGCGCGTCAGGCCGGCTGCGCCAATCAAGTTGACCCTGCCGTCAGCGATGCGGTGTGGGAGGCGATGCTGGAATCGGACCCGGTCGGCGCCACGTGGGGCACCGGAGTCCGCCGTGCGCCCAGAACCGCGATCTGGGGCTGGGGGAAGGACGCCGTTGCCGGCACGAAGAATCCAATGCTGCTCGTGGCCGGCATTCTCGACGGTCAGGTCCCCGTCACGAGGGTCACCGAGATGTATGAAGACCTGGGGGCCCAGCAGAAGGTGTTGCTGGATCTCGGCTGCGCGTCCCACAACGCCATGTGGGAGATGAACGCTCCGATCCTGTTTGACGCGTCCTTGCAATGGCTCCGAGACGGTACCGTCGACGGGACGGAGTCGGGGGTCGTCAAGAAGGGGTACTACGAATAGCGGAAGCAGGCTCCCTCCGCTGGCTCCTGGCGTCCCATCGATGCGTCCCCGAATGCGTCAGCGTCTACCAGGTGTCGAGCGGGACTGTAGGCGGGGAACCGGGATCCCCGGCGCCGCGTAGTGTAGGGGGCGGCTCGACTCAGCGTAGCCGCTTCGGGCGGGCGGACGTCGCACCGCGGGCGGTGGTGCCGCGGGCACCGCCTCGTCGTTCGGGCCATAGTCGGAGAGCGCGGATGACGGCGCGGATACGTGTCCACGGTTTCTGGTCCACCGTGGTCCGGAGTGTCCCTTTCGTTCCGACCGAGACCCGCGCACCGGTTGGCCGAGATAGCACAGGGGGCCCGGGGAGCTCCCGTAAGCGAGCGCCAGCGGGATCCCTCCCCCAGTCGATCCGTTCCCGCGTGCCTCTTTTCGCTGGGGTTCCGCGTCGTCTTGAGTAGTGACGCGTGCGGGAGCGCGTGCCGGTCGTCGGGTCGTGGTCGTCTCGCGAAGCAGCCGCTCCAGGTCGCGTTCGCGCTCAAGTGACGCGTCGAGCAGCGCCTGGTACTGCTCGGTGGTCGGCGGCTGTGGTTGGGGTCGAGTCGGCCGCGCCACCATCGGCGGGAGGTCGGCCTGGGTGAAGGTGGGCGTCGTGCCGGTGGCGCGACGCCGAGCCAGTTGTGCCAGATGCGCCACCTCGGCCAGCGGCTGACCGTGCACGGGCAGCGCGCTCTGCAGGCCAATCAGACCGACAAGGCCCACCAGCCACCACTGTCGACGAGTCATCGGCGTACCCTCCGCGAGCATCCGGTGGTGAATGCCGCTGGATTTCACCACTGGTGCCTGCACACACATGGACCCGGGCTGGTCCCGTGACTCAGGCATCTGTAGTGTATCGTAGACCGCTGGCACGGTGACTCGGGAGGCTGGGATGCTGCTGGCGTCTGGGTTCTCCGGTCGCGCCCGTCGTTCACGACTACAAGGAGCACGAACATGACGTCCAGACTCAGCAACGCTCGCGTGTCGACGGTGTGTCACCTTGCCGCGGTGGCCGTTGCGTTGCTGGTGGCCACGCCGGCTGCGGCGCAACCATGGGAGCAGCCGCCCCGATCGCAGGCCAATCTCGACGCGCTGGCTCGCGTCGAGCTGAAGACCTACCCATTCGCCGACGCGGGTGGCAAAGAGCAGGAGTACGGGCTCTACGTCCCCACCGGTTATGACGGTGGTGCCGCGACACCGCTCGTGATCGCGCTGCACGGTCTGGGCAGTGGCACGATGTACATGATGGAGTACAACAATCTGGTCGAAGTGGCCGAGCGGCACGGCTTCATCGTCGCCACGCCGATGGGTTACAACGAGCGTGGATGGTACGGCGCACGGGGCCAGGGGAACGAATTCAACCGTCGTCAGGTGGATCCGGGGCCTGACAACCTCGGGGCGCTGAGTGAACGGGACGTGATGAACGTCCTCACAACCGTGCGGGCGGACTACAACGTTGACGAACGGCGCATCTATCTGATCGGGCAGTCGATGGGCGGGGGCGGCACCTGGTATCTGGGCACCAAGTATCCGGATGTCTGGGCCGCGCTGGCTCCGATGGCGCCCGCGGCGTCCGGCACCCCTGACGTGCTCGCGCAGGCAACACACCTGCCCGTGATGGTCGTGATGGGCGATGCCGACGAGCTCGTCGACGTCAAGGTGACCAGGCAGTGGGTCGCGACGATGAAATCGCTTGGAATGACCTACGAGTACATCGAGGTGCCGGGCGGCAGCCACAGCAGCGCCGGTCGCGAGAACATCGGGAAGGTCTTCGACTTTCTCGCCACGCACGCCAAGCCGTAGTCGCCAGCGCGAGGGCGGGCGAGCCCCCTGGACTCGCTCGCCCGCGTCTCGGCCGCCCGCGCGTCTACATGTCCATGTAGGGCATAGGGGGCGTCTTTCCCCTGAGCCGCGCGTAGATCGTGAGCGCCCCGCGATGATGGGCGGTGTGGTCGGTGATGGCACCGAAGATGGCCGCCCGAGGCGCTCCGCCCATGACGGGGCCCGCCGGCAGCGGCTGTGCCCACTCTTCATCGGAGTGCGCGTCGATGGTCTGTCTGGCGTTCTCGACCGCCTTGGTCAGCCAGGCGCGCGCCTCGGTCAGTGACGTGACCGCTCGCACCGCAACCTCGTGCGCTTCGAAATCCATGGTGAATCCTCCCGGCCGAAACGCCCCTTCGATGAACCAGTCGATCGTCTGCGCCGCGTGGGCCACCTGCTGCGCGGCCGTGAAGACCCCGTCGGCGGGGCTGAAACCGGAATCTTCCTCGGTCAAGGCGCCCGTACTGCGGTTGAAGTACTCAAGCGCGGCCGCCAGTTCGGCCTGCAGTTGCTGTGTCATGTCTGTCTCCCCATGGTTGGTGCGCGATCGCGCGTGATTTGACGTGGCGAATATAAAGCGAAAACAGAGCAGAGTCAAGATTCCATTCGCCGATCCCACGACCTGGTATCAGGACGTAGGAGAGTCGCTATCGCCGTTATACTGGCGCCGGAGCGCATGCTTGGTTCTTCGACTGGGTCCGGCGCATGCCTGTCGATGCCTACTACACCAGTGCGATCGGTATCGCCGATGTCGGCGACCAAGGGAACGCCGTGCTGAACGGGTTCGATGTGCCGCGCGAGGCACTGGACTTCGTGCATGGGCGCACCGAAGTCATGTGAGATGAAGGCGCTCGCGGCAGTCTTCGTCGGCGTGCTGGTCTTTGTCTGCGAACTGGTCGTCGCGCCAACGGTCGTGGCGGGACAGACCCAGCCCCCCACCGCCTTTGCGCTGACCTCGGACGCGCGCACGGCATCGGCCCGGGTCGTTGAGACCCCGCCACTGGTGGATGGCGACGTGCTCGGCGACGCGGCCTGGATGAACGTGCCGCCCGCCACCGGGTTCATCCAGACGGCGCCGGATGAGGGACAGCCGGCGTCCGAGCGTACTGAAGTGCGGGTGGTGTTCACCGGCGACACCATCTACTTTGGCATCGTCTGCTACGACCGTGACCCCGGAGCCATCATCGTCACCGACAGCCGTCGGGACTCGTCCTTGGCCAGCAGCGACAGCGTCCAGATCATCCTCGACACGTTCCTCGACCGGCAGAACGGGTTCGTCTTCGGCACCAGCCCGTCCGGTCAGGAGTACGACGGCCAGCTCATCAATGAGGGCGCCGGTGGCAGCGGCATGGGTCGCGGCGGCACGTCGACCGGGGCGGGCGGCGGGTTCAATCTGAATTGGGACGGCGTGTGGCAAGTGCGCACTGCCATCTCCGACATCGGGTGGAGCGCCGAGTTCGCCATTCCGTTTCGCACCATCCGTTTTCCACCCGGGCGCGAGCAAACCTGGGGCGTCAACTTCCAGCGCAGTATCCGCCGCCGCAACGAACTGGCGTACTGGTCGCCGCTGCCGAGACAGTTCGACCTGTTCCGGGTGTCGATGGCCGGGCAGCTCGGCGGGGTTGAGGCGCCGGCGGGGTTGTGGCGCACGTTGCAGGTGACACCTTACCTCGTCGGCGGGGCGCTCAAACGTACGGAAGTGCTCAATAGCGCAGTCGATACGCTCCGTGAAATCGGCGCCGACCTCAAGTACGGTGTCACGTCAGGACTCACGCTCGACGCGACCGTCAATACCGATTTCGCCCAGGTCGAGGTGGATCAGCAGCAGATCAACCTGGACCGCTTCAATCTGTTCTTTCCCGAGAAGCGTCCATTCTTTCTTGAGAACGCCGGGGCCTTCACCGTGAGCAACACCGGCGGCGCCGCGTTCAACGACCCGAGCCAGACCGAACTGTTCTTCAGCCGCCAGATCGGCATCGGGGCCGGTGGGCAGGCGGTGCCGATTCTGGGTGGTGCCCGCCTGTCTGGCAAGGTCACCGGCTCGACCACCATCGGTCTGCTCAACATGCAGACCGACTCGTTCGGCAGCTCGACCCCCGCGAACAACTTCGGGGTGGCCCGCGTCCGTCAGGACCTGCCGAACCGATCAAGCGTGGGCGCGTTGTTTGTGAATCGGCACGCGACGGGGGACCTTGCCGGCGATGACGACCTCAATCGCACCTACGCCGTCGACGGGCGATGGGGGTTTGGCCAGAATGGGCTGGTGTCCGGGTTTGCGTCCAAGACCGAGACGCCCGAGTTGCAGGGCGAGGAATATGCGTGGGATACGGCGGTCGACTACAACGCCCAGGCCTGGCGTCTGCGCGCCGGCTACATGGAGATGGGTGACAACTTCAACCCGGAAGTGGGGTTCGTGCGCCGCACCGGCTTCCGGAAGGTGGACGGCGGCATTTTCTATACGTGGCGCCCCGAGAGCCTCCTGCGGATTCAGGAAATGCAGCCACATATCACGTTCAACCGTTTCTGGAACTACGACGATGGCTTCGTCGAGAGCTCGTTGCTCCACATGGACAACCTGTGGGAGTTCAACGACAGCTCGGTGCTGATCACCGCCTGGAATGTGCGCAAGGAAGGGGTTGTCGATCCGTTCGCGATATCCGGCGTGCTGGTGCTCCCGGGTGCCTATGACTGGAACGAGATTTCCCTGAACTACAACACGGATAGCTCGGCTCCCATCACCGCGGGGTTCCGGTTTCAAGGGAGTGGTTTTTTCGGCGGAGACCTGCTGTCGTATGGCCCGTCCCTCGGGTTCCGCCGGGGCGAGACGCTCAACGTGACGTTCAACTGGAGCCGGAACGACATAGACCTGCCGTTGGGCCAGGTGGTCACGAATCTCGTATCCACGCAGGTCGCCTACAACTTCTCGCCGAGGCTGTTTGCCCAGAGTCTGCTGCAATACAACGACAGCGCCGATCTCTGGTCCGCCAATTTCCGGTTCGGGTGGCTGCAGGCCGCCAACACCGGGCTGTTTTTCGTCTACAACGAGACCGACGGCCTCGGCGACATCCCGCACACCAGCGCCGGGCGCAGCGTGATTCTCAAGTACAGTTATCTCTTCGATATCCTCAATTGATCAACAGCACTGAGCCGGCAGGAGACACCGCCCGACGCATCTGGCCCCGCGCGGCATGGTGACGATGCCGCATTGTTGACCGATCTGCACCCAGCGGTCTGCAACAGAGGCGCAATTACAGGACCCTTCAGATGCAACGACGACAGTGGCGACGGCCCACACTGGACGACCCCGGTTGCGGGGCCCTCGCCGGATCGTGAGCTGGTCACCGCTCCGCCGGCGCGCGGGACGACAACGTGAACACATACAGCGCGTTGCCGTTCGGCGGATGGTGAATCTCTGGGCTGAGCAGGGCCGGGATCCGGCGCGGGCTGCCCCCGCCACGCCGGCCGTAACGGCGATGAACTGCTCACCGCCCGCCTGAAATGCGACCGGGAACCCCTGCGCGGAGGTACCGAGGCGGATCTCCCAAAGGAGCGCCCCGGTCTCGACATCGAGCGCCCGAAAGTACCGGTCCATATCGCCGCTAAATACCAGTCCGCCGGCGGTGGTCAGCGAGGCGGTCAGTAGCGCCGCCCTTTGCTCAATGCTCCAGCGCTGTTCGAGGGTGTCGACGTCGTATGCGGCCAGCTTACCCAGATTGCCATCCGTGCCGGGCGTTTCGAACCATTCGCGGTCAGCCTGGGTGCCACCGGACCTGTCCCTTCCAAATACTCGTACGCATTGCATTCATTGCAGTGACCGGCGAGAGCTGATCTTGTCCGCTGAAGAGTGACGGCCCCACCCCGTCGATGG
>CALBET010000273.1 GCA_937888665.1 uncultured Acidobacteriota bacterium | reverse complement strand
TTGCACGTCTAGAGTCCCTTTCCAGCCTGTGCTCTTCACCGACCCCGCGTTCCTGCTCCGCTTCCTGCCGGCGGTCCTCGCGCTGTTCTTCCTGGCGGTGGCGGCCACCCCGAAGGGCTGGAAGGAAGACGGGCGGCGTTTCACCCTGCCCAACACCGTCTTGCTTGCCGGCAGCGTGGTCTTTGTGGCCGCGGGGACCGGTGCGTTCCTGCCGTGGATCGTGGGCGCGGTGGTCTTCAACTACCTCGTCGCCCTGGCCATTGGTCGCGCCCGTCTGGCGGCCGCGTCGTCGGCGCGCCCGGGCCCGTTGCCCGAGGCCCTCCTCACCCTGGGGGTGACCGGTAATGTCGTGCTGCTCGGGGTGAGCAAGTACGCCTTGCCGCTCCCGGACATGTTCGCCGACCGCGCGTTCGCCGTGCCGCAACTGCTGGCGCCGCTCGGACTGACGTTCTTCGCCTGTCACGCGTTGTCGTATGTGGTCGACGTCGCGCGTGGTGACGCCCCGGCCCAGGGCAGTCCCATCCGCGCGTCGCTCTATCTGTTGTGCTTCCCACTGCTCTGTGCCGGACCCCTGGCCCGGTACAGCGACATGAGCCCGCAACTCGCGCAGCGCCGGGCCACGCTGGCCGCATTCGCCTTCGGGGTTCGACGGTGGCTGGTCGGCTACTGCAAGGTCATGTTCCTGGCCGCTGCCGTGGCCGGCCCGGCGGATATCGTGTTCGCCACGCCGGCCGCCGAGCTGGGCATGGCGCAGGCCTGGCTGGGGGTGGTCTGTTTCGCCCTCCAGATCTATTTCGATCTGTCGGGGTACGCCGATATGGCGATCGGCTTCGGGAGGATGTTCGGGTTCCGGTTCGTGGAGAACTTCCGTGCGCCCTACCTGGCGGGCTCGCTTACGGAGTTCTGGCAGCGGTGGAACGTGACATTGCTGGACTGGTGCCGGAGATACCTACGTCTCGCACTCACGCCGGCCGGTGATGGCGCGTTGGTCCGCGTGCGCCAGGCGGGCCTGTTGTTTCTGTGTGTTGGGGCGTGGCATGGACCTGGCTGGAACGTCCTGGTGTGGGGCGGATTACAGGGCGCCATCGTGGCGGTCGAGCGGGTCTGGCTGGCGAAGCGGCTGGCGACGATGCCCGCGGTCGTGCGGCACGCGTACCTGCTGCTGGTCGTGCTGCTCTCGTGGGTGGTTTTTCGGGCTGAGTCCTTGTCCGGCGCGTCCGTGGTGCTGGTGGCCATGAGCGGTCTGGGTGACGCCGTGACCAGTGCGGATGCGGTTCCGCTCCCGCTGACCTTCTGGTTCTGGACGATGCTCTCGCTGGGGGTGCTGTCAATCTCGTCGCTCTGGCAAGGCGGGGGGCGCTGGCTCGTGACCATCGACGCCCTGACAACGTCGGTGCTAATTTTGATCTCGACCAGCTTCGTCTACATGTGGCGCCGGTTGGTCAATACCGCCCGTTTCCTGACCGGCCGCCAGCGCCGCTAGTCCCACGATGCTAGGCGTTGGATTTCTTGGGCTTGATCCGCCACCGCGCCGGCTCGTGATGCTCCAGGTATTCCCGCTTCGAGATGGAGCCGACGAGCATCGACTTTGTCAGCCACCAGTTCCTCGGCCTCGCGCCAAAAATGATGTGCGCCACGCTCAACCCGGCAATCGACAGGCCGGTCATCCCGTGGAACACGTAGATCCAACCCCACGTGCCCTCACCCAGGATGTAGGGATTGGGCGTGATGAACGACGTGCCCATGCGCCACAGCATCACACAACCGGTCAGGCTGACCGTGCAGCCCGCGAACGTCAGCACCAGGTGGTACAGCCGGTTCCCGATCGGGTACTTGGCCGGATGCGGGCCCGGCACGTCGTGCCCGGCCTCGCGCATGACCTCCGCCTTGAACTCCGGGATGTCTTTCGGTCCCACCCAGATTGACCAGAAATCGAGGAAAAAGGTCGTGTGAATGATGTGGTAGATGATCGACCCGGTCAGTGTGAGCCCTGCCGTGTAGTGGATCACGACCCAGTCGAACTGCCAGCCCATGATCGGGAAGAACGCCGTCCCGAGCAGCGTGAAGATGGACCCCGCCATCACCCAGTGGAACAGCCTCGCCATGAACGTGTGCCGCTTGACCCGCTTCGGCAACTCGGGATGTTTGGCTTCGAGCGCGTCAGTCTCTGCCTTCGCCCGGACGCGGTGCGCCGACAGGATGATGTACGACGCGTGGGCGACCAGGAACGTGATGAAGACGAACACCGACACCCACAGGATGTTCCAGGCCACGTGCGTGAGCACGGTGCGTCCCCACGGGTCCATCGCGGTTTCAAAAATACCCACATCGTCTCTCCGGCGTGTCAGGGGGGAGCGGACACCGAGCGGTCCCTCGCCCGAACGAGCGATTCTACCGCCGTTCCGGCGTCGGCGTCGGCACCAGGTAGAATGGCTTGGCCTCGGTGCCGTTGTTTTCTTGTTTGTCCCCACTCGGTCATCGCACAACAACAATCACAGACAGGAGCACACATGTCGTTGGACCACTACGTCACCCTCGGACGATCCGGACTGCGCGTCAGCCCCTTCTGCCTCGGCGCCATGACCTTTGGCGACGACTGGGGCTGGGGCTCGAGCGTGTCGGACGCCGAAGCGATTCTGACCCGCTATCTCGACCAGGGCGGAAACTTCGTGGACACGGCGAACGCCTACACGAAAGGGCACTCGGAAAAGATCATCGGTGACTTTGTCCGGGGGGGCGGGGTGCGGCGTGATCAGCTCGTCATTGCCACCAAGTTCTTTGCCAACCTCTTTCCCTCCGATCCGAACGCCGGAGGCGCGAGCCGCAAGTCGCTGACGGCCGCATGTGACGAATCGCTTCGCCGGTTGCAGACCGACTACATCGACCTCTACTGGATGCACCTGTGGGATCGGTTCACGCCGATCGACGAGACGATGCGCGCGCTCGACGACTTGGTGACGGCGGGAAAGGTCCGCTATGTCGGTTTCTCCGACACGCCGGCCTGGAAGGTGGCGCAGGCCCAGGTGACCGCGAATTTTCGTGGGTGGGCGCCGCTGGTGGCGCTGCAGATCGAGTACTCCTTGCTTGAGCGGACGGTCGAGGGCGAGCTGATCCCGATGGCGCAGGAGCTGGGTCTCGGGGTCACCCCGTGGTCACCGCTGCGCGGCGGCGTGCTGACCGGCAAGTACACCCGCGAGAACGCGGCGGAGGTCCAGCCGGGTCGTGGGGTCCGGGTGAAGGCGTATCTCAACGAACGTAGCTTTGGGATCATCGACGAGCTGGTGCGTATCGCCGGCGAACTGGACACGAATCCGGCCGCGATCGCACTGGCGTGGGTGCGGGCGAGACCCGGTGTGGACTCGACCATCATCGGTGCGCGCACGATGGAGCAGCTCGAGAGCAACCTCTCAGGGTTGGCCGTCACGCTGGAGAGCGGTCAGGTCGCGGCGCTGGACGCGGTGTCTACACCAACCTTCGGCTTTCCGCTGCCGTTCCTCGAAGCGGCTCCGACCATCATGCACGCAGGAGCGCACGTCGATGGGGTCCCGTCGGAGGTCTGGCCGATGGCGCCGATGAGTGACGAGGAGCGCTATTAGTACTAAGACGGGGCTGCGCCCCGAACCCCACGCGACGGCTACGCGGGGACCCCTGAGTGCCCCACTTCGTCGCCGCGGGGCGCGCATTGTCGCGCTCCCTGGGGCGGCGGCAGTGATTGGAGGAGATCATGGAATGTGACAGC
>CALBET010000272.1 GCA_937888665.1 uncultured Acidobacteriota bacterium | reverse complement strand
CCTTCCGCAGCCACATCGATTGTGGTTGCCGTCGCCAACTGCCTGTGCTTGCCATCTCGCTACTCCCGCCCCGGCGTCACCGCCGCCAGCTCGCGCCCGAGGTACTCGGCAATGGCGCCCATGCCGGAGCATCCGGCGACCGCCTCCGCTTCGCTGTTGTAATTCGTGTTCGTGTTGATGTCGTAGGTATAGGGCACGCCGCCCCGATCGTCGATGAACTCGATACCGGCGATGTGAATGTCGCTCGCAGCCAGGACCGCCTCGTACTGCTGCAGCAGCGGGTGCGCGAACCCCTCGACAATCTGGAACAGCGAGTCAGCCGCTGTCCCGGCCGGACAGAAGTCGTCATTGTCCGGACTGACCCGGCAGGCATCGGCCGGGCACAGCTCGAACCCGTGGCTGGTATCCACGCGCACCGCGTAGAGGAAACGGCCGCCGACGAACTCCACGCGCGTGATGCACGGCTCCGGCGCCTCGATGTACTCCTGCAGCAGTGTCATGCCGTCGACCGACGGTTCGAACGCGTCGCTCTCGACGTACCGCGTCAGCGCGTCGGTATCGCGAAACAGACGCACCCCAAGCCCCTTGCCGGCCCGGTTGTGTTTGGTGATGAACGGCGTCGGCAGTCCCCGAGCCGCCTCGATGATCTCGTCACGCCCGATGACCGCGATCGTCCGAGGCGTCCGAACGCCGTGCGCCTCCAACGCGGCGTACTGCGCGACCTTGCTCACCTCGAGGGTGAGCGCCAGCCGTCCGTTCAGCACGCGCCGGCCATGCTGCTCGAGCCAGGACAGCACCGCGGCCGCATATTCCGGTCCGTAGCGGTGTCCCCGGGTATGCGACGATGCACTCATCCGGTTGTAGAACACGCCGTCTGGCGGCATCGCGGCCAGGTCCACGACACCCGTGTCGAGAAACCACTCCACGAACGGCAGGTCTCGGTCCCGGAACGCGGTGCGGAGCGGCTCGACCCATTCGTCATTCTCGTGAAGCACATAGATCTGCTTCATGGTCTCCTTGGCACGTCAGAACCTGGGGTTGACGACGTTGTTGAAGATGGACCCGAACGTATAGCTGAAGCCGAACGAGACCCGATAGCGGGAGTCGGTGGCGAGCTGGCGACGCTCGAGCAGAATTTCCTCGTCCGATAGGTCCGCCTTGGCCAGGTGGATCTGATCGCGCACCAACGAGGTGCTGGCACTGACGTTCAGCGACAACCCTCTGGACACGCGAAAGGAGAGATTGCCGAACACCGAGGCGCTGTAGGTGTCGAGGTCGTTCAGCAAGCTGTTGTAGCTCGCCCGGATGCGGCTGTCGCCCCACGGCTGCTCGACGTCGAGGGTGGCCTCGACCTCCTGGGATGGTACCGTCTCTTCGAGTTTGCCGAACAAGGTTTCCTCTTCGTAGTCGAACGACTCGATCCCCGCCTCGTATGAGAACGTCAGACTTCGACGGGATGACTCGGAGTAGGGAAAGACGTTGAATTCGACCC
>CALBET010000271.1 GCA_937888665.1 uncultured Acidobacteriota bacterium | reverse complement strand
GCGGGAGAGCCCCAGTGTTCGCGCCGAATACGACAGCGCCTTCCAGAGTCGACCGCGGCGGTCGCTCGTCCAACCAGTCGTCCTGGTGGCCACAGGCTTGGCCGGGGCGGTTCTTGGGGCTCATTGGCTCGTTCAGAGTTCCGTGGCGATCGCGACGGCGTGGGGGGTGAGTGAGCTCATCATCGGTCTCACGATCGTGGCGGCGGGGACATCGCTGCCGGAACTTGCCACGTCGTTGGTGGCCGCGATTCGCGGTCAGCGGGACATCGCGGTCGGCAATGTCATCGGTAGTAACATCTTTAACGCGCTCGCCATCCTGGGAATGGCTGGGCTCGTGGCTCCGGAGGGTGTCCCGGTCTCCCCGGCCGTGCTCGCCTTCGATCTGCCCGTCATGATCGCCGCGGCCGTCTGCTGCTTGCCTATCGTCTTTACCGGGCACGAGATACGACGTTGGGAAGGTGTCCTGCTCCTCGTCGCGTATCTCGCGTATGTAATGTACCTGGTCCTTGACGCTAGTGGGCACGATGCGTTGTCTGGATTTTCGATGCTGATGCTCTGGTTCGTCTTGCCGATTGCCGCGACTGGGGTTGGCGCGAGCGTCGTATCGTCGCTCCGAGCGAATCGCCGGCGTCGTCAGGGGTCGGGCGCGGACGGTGGGGAGAGCATCGCTTACGTCGCCGTCTCCAGCGTCTCGCGGCCACGTCGGAGCACGCGGTCGTAGTGTTCCTCCGGTGCCGCGTGGACGCCCCGACAGCCCACCGCAGACTTCTCCGTCCAAGCCAGGTAATCAATGCGGCGTTCAAGCGACCAACCCGCCGGCGGGTTATCCATGACGTCCAGCACATTGCAAGTCTTGTCAGCCAGCTTCAGGGCGCGGATCAAGACCACCCGAACAGACCAATCTTCGGCGAGCGCACGTTGCCGCGCCTGCGCCCACGTCTGGGGCGGGATGGAGCGCAAGAGGTCGTTGTGACCGTCGCCTACGGGGTAGTCGTGTGAGTACTTCGCTGGAAGCTGAATCTGCCGCCCGGAGCGCCTGGCGTCCGCTTTTCGCGGACGTCGTGCATCTCCCCACGATGATGAGGCGGTCACGTCCCACAGAGCGCGGCTCGGGCCACAGGGGTCTATAATCGCCCCCTCCCATGTCCCTAGCCCCCGGCTCATCCCTCGGCCCGTACACCATCACCGCTGGTGATGGCGCACTACGAGGGGGAGACGCTCAAGGAGCGGATCGAGCGAGGGACGCTGGGGCTGGATGACGCGGTGGACATTGCAGGCGCGACCCTGGGTCAGCTTATCCACACGACGGCGATCACACTGACGAGGGTCAGTGGTGCCCCCAATCGCCAGTAGTCGCCGAACCGGTATCCCCCGGGGCCATAGACCATCGTGTTCGTCTGGTAGCCGATGGGCGTCACGAAGGAACACGACGCCGCGATCGCCACCGCGATCGCGAAGGCGCGCTGGTCGGCGCCGACCTCGATGGCCGTCGCCATGGCGATGGGGAACATCAGCGCGGCCGCCGCGTTGTTCGAGATGAACTCGGTCAGCACGACCGTGGCCAGCACGATACCGAGCAACGTCCAGCGCCAATCGAGCCCGTGCGTGACCGTCACCACCTGATGCCCGATCAGTGCGCCGAGCCCGGACCCCTCGATCGCCGCACCAACTCCGAATGACGCCGCGATCACCACGAGCACCTCGATGTCGAGGGAGGCACGTGCGTCCTGGGCGGAGAGCGCGCCGGTGGCGATCAGCAGTAACGCCCCGGCCGCGGCGGCGTACAGGATCGGCACGAGACCGCTTCCCGCCACGACGACGAGACCGAGGGTGATCGCGAGCGCCAGCTGGGCACGGCGACCGAGCGGTGAATCCGACGCTTCGAGCGGCGAGATCACGAGAAAGTCGGGACGGTCGCGCCAGTGGTCGCGGAAGCCCGCATCCGCGAGCAGGAGCAGCGCGTCGCCGAGGCGCAGCTTCACCTCGCCCAGCTTGGCGGCGACCGGCTGACCCTCCCGATGGATCCCCACGATCGCCGCGCCGTACCTGGCGCGGAAACCCATGGCCTTCGGTGTCTTGCCGAGAAGCGGTGAGTGGGCGCCGATCACCACTTCGACCAGGCGCTGGGTCGGCGTGTCGAGGTCGGCGAGGTGCAACAGCTCGGCCGATCGAAGCCCGCGCAGGTTGCGCAGGTCGGCTACGACTTGCGCTTGACCGGCGAAGAGCAGATGGTCTCCGCTGTGGAGCATCGTGGAGGGCGCCACCGGCGCGATCGGCTCGCCGTCGCGTTCGATCTCGACCAGGTAGACGCCGTCAAGGTGGCGCAACCCCGCGTCCTCGACCGAGCGGTGATCCAGGCCGCCTCCTTCGTCGACGATCAGCCGGACGATGAAATCCCGCTCCGCCACGCTCAATTGACGGCGTGGCGGCTGGCGATCCGGAAGGAGCACCGGCGCCATCAGCGCCACGAAGATCACGCCGACAAGGGCGATCGGCAGCCCGACGTGGGTCATTTCGAAGAAGCTGAAGGGTTCATGTCCCGAGGCTTGCAAGAGCCCCGAGACGACCAGGTTGGTGGATGTGCCGATGGCGGTGACGACACCGCCGAGAATCACGCCGAACGACAAGGGCATCAGCAGGCGGGACGGCGCGATGTGCCGCTTCTCTGCGGATGCACAGACCGTCGGCATCAGCATCGCGACGATCGGCGTGTTGTTCAGGAAGGCGCTGGCCACCGCCGAGGGGACCAGCATCCGGAGCAGGCTCCCGGGCCCGGTGGGACCATCCCCCATCGCGAATCGGACGAAGGGCTCCAAAGCGCCGGTTCGTTCGACCGCGCGCGCCACGATGTAGAGCGCCGCGACCGTCATCGGCGCCGCGTTCGAGAAGCCGGAGAAGGCCTGGCGCTCGTCGATCACGCCGGCGACGAGCAGCACGACGACCGCGCTGACCATCGACATTGCGGTCGAATGCCCGCGCACCATCAGCACGAACATCACGGAGACGACCGCGAGCGTGAACCAGGCGTCGAAGCCCATCAGCGCGTCGCGGCAGTCGCCGGCTGGCCCGCCATGCCCCCCCTTCTCTGCACCACGTTGCGATCATAGGGCGCACGCAGCCGACGTTCAAAGACTATCGGGCATTTGCCAGGGCGGCCGTCTGCTAGACGCCGTCCTATGTACTGGTCGCAGGGCGGTTCCCGCTCGCCCTCGTCACGCTCCAGGAACCGGGGACGAAGCGAAACGTCTCGAAGTGATCACGCACGACTTGGTGCAGCACACCTGTGAGGGCTGCCGCGCTTCATGCGTCGTCGACGGGGAGGCCACGCTCGGCGTAGGGCAGAGCCCGTGCCACACAGCGCGACCCCGGAAACCGGAGGCGAAACCGAGGTTGGTCGTTTCTTGAGCGCCGGTTGACTGGCACGTCGGAGCAGTAGGGGCTCATTGAGCCCACGCCACTGCGAGGCGTCCGCCGGAACGATGAGCCGGATCACCATCTGTTGACGCCAACCGGCGCGACGATTCATCGCCGGTTCACATACACTCTGTCGGGTGACCTCTCGACGACCTTACACGGCCGACGTCGTCGGTTTCGATCTGCGGGCGACGGTGGCAGGGTGCACCTTCGACGACCTCTTGTTTGCACCGCAGTTCGGTGTGCTCGAACGGCGCGACCCGACCACCATCGATCTCTCGAGTCCCCTCACCGCGCGAATCACGCTGGCGAGACCGTTTCTGTCGGCCAACATGGACACCGTCACGCGCGCTCCGATGGCGATCCTGCTGGCCGAGGAAGGGGGGATCGGGGTCATCGACCGCGGGTTTCGTCACGGGGATATCGCGCCGCAGATCCGCGAGGTCGAGATGGTCAAGCGGATGCAGCACGGGATCATCCTCGACCCGTACACCGTCGAGCCGTCGGCGACGCTGGCCGAGGCGGTCGAGACCATGCGGCACTCGCATGTCGGCACGCTCGTCGTCGTCGACGGGCAACGCTGCTTGCGTGGGCTGTTGACCGAGCGGGACGTGCGCTTCGTGAGCGGATCGGACGTGCGGGTCGCGGACCGGATGACGCCCCTCGACGCGCTGGTGGTACGACAGAGTCCGATCTCGCTCGACGCGGCCGAACAGGTGATGGTCGAGCGGAAGATCAAGAAGCTCCCGCTCGTCGACGACGACGGTCACTTGACGGGTCTCGTCACCGCGAAGGACATCCTCAGGCAGCGTCGGCTGCCGTTTGCGACCCGCGACGAGCAGGGGCGGTTGCGCGTGGGGGCGGCCATCGGGGCGACGGGTGACTATCTCGAACGCGCGGTCGAGTTGCACCGCGCCGGCGCCGACGTGCTCGTCGTCGACATCGCGCACGGACACTCGATCGTCATGGAGCACGCGCTCTCCGCGGTGCGGAAGCGGCTTGACGGCGCCGAACTGATTGCAGGCAATGTGGCAACCGGCGATGGTGCCCGGTTTCTGGCCGATCGGGGCGCCGACGGCGTCAAGGTCGGCATCGGTCCCGGTGGCGGCTGCTCGACCCGCCTGACGACCAGCTTTGGCGTGCCGCAGGTGCAGGCGCTCGTCGACTGCGGCGAGGCTCTGGCCGGCCGCGTGCCGATCATCGCCGACGGCGGGATCACGCGGGACGGCAGCGTGGCGACGGCGCTGCTCCTGGGGGCCGATACGGTCATGCTCGGGTCGGCGTTCGCCGGCACGCTGGAAACCCCGGGCGAGATTATCCAGAAGTCGGTGCTGCTCCCCGAGTCCCAGAAGCCGGTCAAGGTGCCGTTCAAGGTGCTCCGCGGCATGGCGTCGATCGGCGCGATCAAGGACCGCCTGGATGTCGAGGACGTCGACACGGCCGACCTGCAG
>CALBET010000270.1 GCA_937888665.1 uncultured Acidobacteriota bacterium | reverse complement strand
TAACTTATTTCTGAGCGGGTCCTAACCTTCACCCTCGCAGCTGATCTCCCAGGGGATGCCGACTCGATCAACGACCACGCCGAAACAGGGTGACCAAGAGGTCTTCTGAACCGGCATCCGGATCTCACCGTCATCCGCCAAGAGGTTGAACACGCGCTCCGCCTCGCCAGGCGCATCAAGATGAAGCAACACGTAGAAGCCCTGCGGCGGCTCGAAGTCGTCGGGCAGCGCGTCGACGCCGCTGAGGACATCATCGCCCAGGGTCAGACTGGCGTGGACGATTCTGCCGTGCCACTCTGGCGCAACCTGGTCTGCCATGGGCGAGTCGCCGTACGTCAGCATGGTGGCGACGGTGCCACCGAACGCCTGTTCATAAAACGTGAAGGCCTCCCGGCACTGACCATCGAACACCAGATGCGGACTGAGCTTCATCCTCTCCCCTTTCGGTTGGTTTCGACAAACGTGTCGATCTCAGGTGCCTGGACCAACAGCGGTGTCGGTTCCCGTGGTGTCGTCGACGCCGAGGTTACCAGATCGTATGGCGTTTCCGGCCGGGCCGCGTTCGGCACGGACCTTGCTGTGACATCTGACGACTTCGTCGTACGGTCACCCGTTCCCACGACTGAGAGGTTCACATGGCACCCCCGTTGGTCACGATGTCGACAGCAGAAGAGAGGATGAGCACCGCAGAGGATCGTGCCCACGGCGCGGTTGCGGTCGAGATTGAAGGGGCGGATTACCCCTGGATGCGGGACCACAGGACGGGGTCTATGCGGGCGGTCGAACCGGCCGTCTGGATCGAGCACATCCTCGACGAACTCGACAGTCGAGTCTGAGGCGACTGTCCCGCCCTCGGTCCCACCCACCCCACACTCACACCCACCGGCCGGACGCACGCACGCCGCGGTAGCGTCCGGGATACGATGGCCGCGAACGCTGCGCGCTCGCGGCGTTGTCCGCTCACGGAATGGAGGTCTTGATGTTCGAAGGAAAAGTCGCGCTGGTCACCGGCGGCTGCCGCGGCATTGGCGCCGCTATCACGGAATGTTTGGCCGAGGCCGGTGCACATGTGGCCGCCGGTTACAGCCGCGACAAGGAGACGGCCAACGGCCTCGCGGCCGCACAGAGGTCGCTGGGCCGCTCGATGTCGGTACACCAGGGCAACGTAGCGGAACCGGAGTCGTGCATTCGCGTGGTGCAGGAAGTGCTCGACCAGCACGGACGCATCGACTTTCTCATCAACAACGCCGGTGTCAACCTCGACAAGACGGTGCGGAAGATGTCGGTGGAAGACTGGCACGCGGTGTTGCGGGTCAACCTATCGGGCGGGTTCTACATGGTCAAGGCCGTGCTGGATCACATGACCGCGCGCGGGAGCGGACGTATCGTCAACATCAGCTCGGTCATCGGCTCGACGGGCAACATCGGCCAGGCGAACTACGCCGCCTCGAAGTCGGGTCTGTTCGGCTTCACGAAAAGCCTGGCGCTGGAAGTGGCGCGCAAGGGCGTCACCGTCAACTGCATCGCGCCCGGCTTCATCGAAACGGAGATGGTGGCGTCGATTCCCGAGAAGGTGCTCGAGACCATCGTGGCGCGCATCCCGCTCGGTCGCCTCGGCAAGGCGTCGGAGGTGGCGCGCGTGGT
>CALBET010000269.1 GCA_937888665.1 uncultured Acidobacteriota bacterium | reverse complement strand
CGGCAGATCGAGGGGCTCCTGGCGACCGTCAAGGGCCCGTCCAGGCCATGACCCCCAGTTGGCTGACCGAGGCGCCGGGGCGGTAGACGAGTGTTCCGTTGGCGCTCAGCGCGAAGAAGGCCGGACCGGCAAATGACGAAAAGCGGGCGGGCGGGCTCAGAACGCTTTCGACCACTGGCACCGCTTCGCCCGAGGTGGTGAGGCGGGCCGCGTCGAACGACACGGCGTAAAGCGCGTCTCCCCGCGCGTACACCAGATGACCGGTGGGCAGGTAACGTGCGTCGTGGCCGCCGGACACGACGATGCGACGCTCACCGGTCGCGGGCGACGCCACGACGATGTCCGCTTCGTCCCAAGTGGCGGCTACGTCACGTAGCGTGAAGAGGATCCACTCGCCGCCCGGGAGCAGCGACGGGCCGTAGACGACTTCGGCTCCCTGCGTGGACATGAGCCGCCGGGGCTCTCCGCCGTTCTCCGGTACCTGCCAGATCCCGTCACTGAGCGCGTAGACGATGCTGCCGTCGGTCTCCCACCTCGCGCCCGCGGGAGGCTCGCCGAGCGCATCGGTCAGCGCGCGTGGCGATCCGCCATTCACGTTCACGCGCTTCAACTGTTGCGAATACCCGTCGTAGTAGCCGAGCGACTGCCCATCCGGAGACAGGAACGGCATGCCCGGCAACCCCTCGGTCGGAATGACCCGGTCGTCAACGTCGTCTCGTGGCCGGAGGTAGATGCCCGGCCCGTCGGCACCCTCACCGCTGTACACGAAGTGTTGGCCTCCGCGAGCGATGTCGACGACCTGAAGGCCGAGCGGGGAAACAATGCGGTCCTCCGGGACCTGGTGCCGCGACCGAATCACCGGGCGAGGCTCCGCGGGCACCGAGGCTCTGCCGGTTAGCCATGCCGCGACGGTGACTACCACGGCGGTCCCCGCCAGCAGCACGGCCCGTCTCCACACGGAGCGGCGGGTGACGAGCGCGACAGGGCGATCGGCCGGGGACTGGGCGGCCGTGTCGAAGGCGCCGTCAAGCGCGAGTCGCATATCGTGGATGTCCCCGAGCCGCTGCCTGGAATCCTTCTCGAGACAACGCTTGATGAACGTGGTCAGCGACGGGGACAGACCGTCCGGCAGCGCATTCCACGCCGGCTCGACGCGCATCACGCCTGCCAGCGTCTCCGACACGTCCTCACCGTCGAACGCGCGCTTGCCGGTCAACATCTCGTACAGCACGGCGCCAAACGCCCACACGTCGCTCCGCTTGTCTACCGTGCGACCCTTCGCCTGCTCCGGACTCATGTAGGCAGCCGTCCCAAGAATCATCCCCGCCTGCGTCATCGCGGGTGTGGTGATCGTCGGTGACTGGCTGACGCTCGGCGACATCGCACCCGTCGACTCCATCGCCTTGGCCAGCCCGAAGTCCAGCACTTTCACCGTGCCGTCCGGACGTACCTTCACGTTGGCGGGTTTCAGATCGCGGTGGATGATGCCCCGCTCGTGGGCGGCTTCAAGGGCTTCCGCGATCTGCATCGCGATGGGTAGCGCCTCATCAACTGGAATCGCCCCGCGCGCGATCCGTTGCGACAGATCCTCACCCTCGACCAATTCCATGACCAGCGCGGTCAGGGAGTCATCTTCTTGCACTGGCGCTGGGGCCCCACCCCCACCGCGAACTGACGCTGACGCCTCGCCTCGGATCTCCCCGTCCTCGGCTCGGCGTGGCCGCGGGCGCTCTTGTTCGATGCCGTAGATGCCCGCGATGTTGGGATGATTCAGTGACGCGAGCACTTCCGCTTCGCGCTGAAACCGCGCCAGCCGATCCGGGTCAGATGCGAGCGGGGCAGGCAGCACCTTGATCGCAACCTCGCGCTTCAGCTTGGTGTCGGTGGCGCGATAGACCTCGCCCATCCCGCCTTCGCCCCTCGGTGAACACCCAAAAGCGGCCATACGTGAACACTTGAAAAGCGGCCATAGGCCGAGGAGTCGTCTGGGACGTTGACGGGGGCGAGGCGGATAGCCTCGCTCGCCATGGGAAACGTCTTGGACCGAGAGAAACAGCAGCAGATCGTCGCCTTGGGCCGGCTGGGCTGGAGCCTGCGGCAGATCGAGCAGGCCACCGGGGTGCGGCGGGAGACGGTGAGCCGGTACCTGAAGGGCGCGGGGGTGACGGTGCGTCCACCGGGCCGCTGGGGCCACGCCGATGCAAAAGCGGCCATAGAGGTGTTCACCGACTCGGGGGCCCCACTCGAGCCGCGTCGTCCGGGTCGGAGCCCGTCGGCGAGCGCGTGCGAGCCCTACCGTGAGCTCATCGAGCCGGGGGTCGCGCAGGGCCGCGACGCGATGTCGATCTGGCAGGACCTGATCGACGATCACGGGTTCGCGCACAGCTACCAGAGTGTGCGGCGCTTCGTCGTCACGCTGCGCGGGGAGTCGGTCCGCGAGGCGCATCCGGTGATTGAGACGGCCCCGGGGGTCGAGGGCCAGGTCGACTATGGCGACGGCCCGATGGTGCGGGACGCCGAGACGGGCAAGTACCGCCGGATGCGGCTGTTCGTGTTCACCCTGGGCTGCAGTCGCAAGAGCGTCCGGCTGCTGACGTTCCGCTCAAGCACGCAGATCTGGGCCGAGCTGCACGAGCAGGCCTTCAGGCGACTCGGGGGGACGCCGCGGGTCGTGGTGCTCGACAACCTGCGGGAAGGCGTGCTCACGCCCGACGTCTACGACCCGACCCTGAATCCCGTCTACCGCGACATGCTGGCGCACTACGGCGTGACGGCCCTGCCGTGCCGCGTGCGCGACCCAAATCGCAAGGGGAAGGTCGAGTCAGGCGTGCAGCACGCCCAGCGCAAGCTCCGCGGGCTGCGCTTCGAGCGCCCAGACGAGGCGCAGGCCTACCTCGATCGCTGGGAGGCCCACTGGGCCGACACGCGGATCCATGGGACCACCAAACGGCAGGTGGCGGCGATGTTCGCCGAGGAGCAGCCGCACTTGCAGCCGCTGCCGGCCGAGCCCTTCCGCTCCTACCAGTTCGGCCACCGCACCGTCCATCTCGACGGCGCGGTCGAAGTGGCCGGGGCGTATTACCACGTGCCGCCGGGGCACATCGGCCGGCGGCTTGCCGTCCAGTGGGACGTGCTCCACGTGCGCGTCCTCGATCCCACGACGGGCACGCTGTTGCGTGAGCATCTGCGCCAGCAAAAGGGCTACCACCGGATGCGGGACGAGGATCGGCCCGCGACGACGCCCGTGGGCACCGTCCGCCTGCTCGCGCGGGCCAAGACCGCCGGCGTCTCGGTCGGCCGTGTGTGCCAGGCGATCCACCGCCTGGACGGGGAGGTCGGGGTGCGGCGCATCCTCGGTGTGCTCTCCCTCGTCAAGCAGCACGGCCCCGTGCCCGTCGAGCGCGCCTGCGACATCGCCCTCGAGATGGCGGTCCCGACCTACCGGTTCGTTCGTCGCTATCTGGAGCGCCAGCAGGCCGAGCTGCCGCTCACCCTCACCCAGGTGGACCCGCTGATCCGCCGGCTCACCGAGTACCGCGATCTCATCGATCGCCGTGCGGAAGGAGACCTGTCATGAACGTGACCGAACTCGACCACGCCCTGCGCGCGTTGCGCTTATCCGGCATGGCTGACACGCTGGAAACCCGGCTGCTCGAAGCCCAGAGCGAGCGGCAGGCCCCGATCGACACCGTCTCGGCGTTGGTCGGCGATGAACTCGTCCGCCGCCAAGACCGACTCCTGGTTCGCCGCATCAAGGCGGCCCGCTTCCGCGATGCGAACCGCACCCTCGACCGGTTCGACTTTGGCTTTAACCCCAAAATCCCGCGCCGGCTCGTGTTCGATCTCGCCACCGCGCGCTTCGTCGGCCAGCGCGAGGATGTCTTGCTGTTGGGGCCCCCGGGGACCGGCAAGAGCCATCTCGTCCAGGCCCTCGGGCTCGCCGCGATCGGCCAAGGCCACCGGGTCATCTATCGCGAAGCGCACGTACTGATCGAAGAACTCCTCGACGCCGTCCTGGATGACCGCCGCAAGAAGCACATGAGTGACCTGGCCGCGGTGCCCCTGCTGATCATCGACGATCTCGGGATGCGCAAGCTCCCGGCGCACGCCGCCGAGGACCTCCTGGAGATCATCATGCGCCGCTACGAGCGGGCCAGCACGATTCTCACGTCCAACCGTCCAGTCGAGGACTGGGGCAAGCTGCTTGGCGACTCCGCCGCCGTCACCGCCATGCTCGACCGCCTCCTCCACCACGCCCACATCCTCAAGTGCGGGC
>CALBET010000268.1 GCA_937888665.1 uncultured Acidobacteriota bacterium | reverse complement strand
GGCGATTGGGCCCGTGCTCACGATGCTGCGGGACGAGCGCTGGGACATTCCAGCGAACATCGAATACGAATACCAAGGTGGCGATACGGTCGAAGAGATACGCCGCTGCTTCGATTTCTGTAAGCAGGCGCTCGCATAGTCCGCGCCTGCTTACCCGCCGAAGCCTCGGCGAAGGCGGGCTCCCCCTGGCCACATCGCACATAGCGGTTCGGGGACCGGCAGGCCGCCCCACATCGGTGGGGCAACGCTTCAGCCTTGCCTCGCGGGCCTGAAGGCCCGCGCCACAGCGACATTCCGGACGCAAAGATGCCTCTCGCGACCCGCCTCAAGCTGTCGGCGATGATGTTCCTGCAGTTCTTCGTGTGGGGCGCGTGGTCTGTGCCGCTGGGGACCTACCTGGGTGAGACGCTCGGTTTCCCGGGACAGCAAATCGGATTGGTCTTCGGCACTACCGCCGTGGCGGCGATGATCTCGCCGTTCTTCGTGGGCATGGTCGCCGACCGGTTCTTCGCCACCGAGAAGCTGCCGGCGGTGCTGCACGTCTTCGGCGGGGTCGTGCTGTTCGCCGTGTCGACGCAAACGACGTTCACGGCGTTCTACAGTGTGCTGCTGCTGTATGCGCTGTGCTACATGCCGACGCTGGCGTTGACCAACTCGCTGTCGTTTCACCAGATGCAGGAGCCGGCGCGCGAGTTTCCGTGGATCCGCGTGCTGAGGACCATCGGCTGGATCGTGGCGGGAAATCTGGTGGGGTTCCTGCGGCTCGAGGATACCGCGCGACCGCTTCAGATTGCGGCCGCGGCGTCGGTAGTGCTGGGGTTCTTCTGCCTGCTGCTTCCGCACACCCCTCCCGCGAAGTCGGCGACGCGGGTTGCCGCCCGGGACGTGCTGGGTCTCGACGCGTTGCTGCTGCTGCGCCAACGGTCGTTCGCGGTGTTCGTGGTGGGGTCGCTCCTGGTGTGCATCCCGCTGCAGTTCTACTACACGTTCGCCAACCCGTTTCTCAACGAGATTGGGGTGGTGAACGCCGCCGGCAAGATGACGCTCGGCCAGTTCTCCGAGCTCGGCTTCATGCTGGCGATGCCGTTCCTCTTCCGACGGCTCGGGGTGAAAGGGATGCTGCTGGTCGGGATGGCCGCCTGGGTCAGCCGGTATCTGCTGTTCGCCTGGGGCGCCAACGGTGCGATGGTCTGGATGCTCTATGGCGGTATTCTGCTACACGGCATCTGTTACGACTTCTTTTTCGTCACCGGTCAGATCTACGTCGATGAAAAAGCGCCACCCGACCTGCGCGGGGCGGCGCAGGGGCTCATCGCGTTCGTGACCCTTGGAGTCGGGATGTTCATCGGCTCGCTGCTGTCCGGGTTCGTGGTGGACATGTATGTCGCGGGCGACCAACACGCCTGGCGCCAGATTTGGATCGTGCCGGCGGTCTGGGCCGCGGCCGTGTTGGTGCTCTTCTCGCTGTTCTTCCGGGACCGCCGCGGCGCCGCCGCGGTGTGAACCAGACACCTTCCACCGCTCCCGTCGGGTTCACCAGATTCCAGCGGCCCTGAAGGGCCTTGCTACGATGCTGGTGCCGATGCGCGGCAGGTTTTCCGTAGCAAGGCCCTTCAGGGCCGCCGACCAAACTGGTGCCGATGCGCGCGCCAGGCATGTTTTCCGTAGCAAGGCCCTTCAGGGCCGCCGACCTGCCGCCGGGGCGTGAACCGATTCCGCTACCGCGTCCACTATGATTCAGCGGGCCTGAAGGCCCTTGCTACGAGATTGGGCCCGTGCGGGCACCGCCGTTGGTCGTAGCAAGGCCCTTCAGGGCCGCCGACCAAGCATGGCCGCCCGGCCCAGCGCTGGACAGCGGCGCGGGAGTGCGCTATGGTTCCTATCGAATTAGATAGGAGCGGCATGGCCACCGAAAAACTCGACCTCCTGATCCTCAAGACACTCGACCTGGAGCCGCGTCACGGATACGGCATTGGTCAGCGCATTGAACAGGTGTCGCGCGGGGTTTTTCGCGTCACCCTGGGCGCTCTGTACCCCGCGCTGGAGCGATTGGAACGCGCTGGCGCGATCAGGTCCAAGTGGGCCCTCTCGGAGAACAATCGACGCGCGAGGTACTACACGCTGTCTGCCGCGGGGCGTCGCCGTCTGACCACCGAGCGCCAGGCCTGGGAGCGGTCGGCCGAGGCGATGACACGGGTGTTGCAGGCGGACCCGGAATGAGGACCCGGGCGTGAGCGGTTTCTGGCGTCGGTGTCGTGAGCTGTTTCAGCGGTGGCAGGTCGACCGCGAGTCGGTCCTCGAGCTCGAACAGCATGTTGCGTTGGCGGCGGCGGACAAGATGCGAGCCGGGGTCGGGGAGCGGGAGGCGCGCCGCCAGGCCACGCTTGAACTCGGCAGTATCGAGGTGGTTCGCGAACGGCTGGCAGAAGGGCGGTCAGGATTCATGATGGAGCAGCTGATGAAGGAAATCGCCTACGCATGGCGCGTGCTCAGGCGAGCGCCGGGCCCGACTGCGCTGTCGGTGGCGACCATCGGGGTCGGCATCGCGGTCAGCACCGTCCTGTTCGCGCTGATCGACGGCGTGGTGCTCCGCCCGTTGCCGTATCCCGACCCCAGCCAACTGGTTGGGATTTCAGATACGAACGTGGCGCTTGGGGTCGACCGCACGGGGGTTGCCACCGGTAATATTGACGACTGGCGCCGGGAGTCGGCGAGTTTCGACGGTATCGCCGGCTACTACTCGATGGGCCGCACGCTCAGTGCCGACACCGACGCGGACGTGGTGCTGACCGCGCAGGTCAGCGCTGATTTCTTTCCCTTGTTGCGGGTGACACCCCTCGTGGGCCGGACGTTCACCGAGACCGAAACGCTGGCCGCGCAGTTCAGCAGCGCCAGCGCCCCCGTCGGGACCGATCCGGTGGTCATCATCGGTCACGACCTCTGGCAGCAGCGGTTCGGTGGCGATCCGGGCATCGTCGGGCGGTCCCTCAGCCTTGAGCGCCGCCCGTTCCGTGTCGTCGGGGTTATGCCGCCCGGGTTCGCGTTGCCCGAAGCTGGTGTGCAGGCCTGGATCCCGTGGGACTTGTCTGGCGAGCGGCCGCGTGACCAGCACTACTTGGGGGCGATCGGTCGGTTGCGTCCCGATGTGTCGGTCGGGCAGGCCGACCAGGAGTTGAACCGGGTGGCCGCCACTCTCGGCCGACTGTATCCGGAGACCAACGAAGGGTGGGGTGTGCGGGTGAGCCCGTTGGCCGAGGTGGTGGTCGGCGATTCGGCGCGGGTGCTCTGGATTCTCTTTGCCGCGGTGGGTCTGGTGCTGCTGGTGGCCTGCGCCAACGTCGCGTTGCTGTCGGTGATGCGCGGGTTGGACCGTTCTGTGGAAAACGCCCTACGGCTGGCGCTGGGTTCTACCCCGGGTCGGCTCTTGCGGCAGTCGTGGATCGAGTCGCTCGTGCTTGCGGCCCTCGGCGGTGCGGTGGGCCTCGCTCTGGCCGTGGGGGGGATGCGGCTGACTCCATCCCTCGTGCCGGACTTTCCACGACTCGACGAGGTGGCCCTCAGTGGCCGCGTCCTGTGGTTCGCGATCGGGGTGACCACCGCGACGGCGGTGCTGTCGGGGCTGCTTCCGGCCTGGCGTGGTGCGCACACCGAACCGGCGCGTGGCTTGCGCGGCGCGTCGACCCGCACGACCGGCACCGCGCGCCAACACGGGATTCGTGACGGACTGGTGGTGTGCCAAGTGGCGCTGGCTCTGGTGCTGCTCTGCGGTTCGGGACTGCTGGTCCGCAGTTTTCTCGCCCTGCGTGCGGCCGACCCCGGGTTCAACCCGGCCGGCGTCCTGGTAGCGCCGATCTTCCTCGACTCCCAGGCCTACCCCACTGGGGAGCAGAGCCGCGCCTACTACGAGGCCCTCTTCACCCGGCTCGAGGCTCTGCCCGGTGTCCGGGCCGTCGGCGGCGCCACCACGCTCCCGACGAGCCCCCTGGGGCCGGATTTCGACCGCCCCGTGTGGCCGGAAGGCACACCGGACGAGCGGGACCGCATCCCGGCCGCGGTGCGTATGGTGACGCCGGGGTACTTCCAGGCCCTTCGTTTCACGATCGCCGCTGGCCGTCCGTTCGACGCCCGTGACCACTCCGAGGCTCCCCCAGTCGTGATGGTCAGCCAGACGCTCGCCAATCGTCTGTGGCCTGGGCAGTCAGCGGTGGGCCGGAACCTCGTCGTCGATTACAGCACCACCGGCACCTATCCCTACGAGGTGGTGGGGGTGGTGGGCGACGTGCGCTTCCGCGGCCCACGGAGCGAGCCGCGGGCCGAGATCTATCTCCCGCACGCCCAACGACCGTATCTCATCATGCTTGTCGCCATCCGCTCCGATGGGGATCCGCGCGCTCTGATTCCAGCCGTCCGGGCGACACTGCGCGACATCGATCCGCAGAAGCCGGCGTTTGGCCTGACGCCGCTCAAGGACCTTGTGGACGCCACCACGGTACAAGACCAGCAGGCGATGGTCGCGCTCCTCGCGTTCGCCGCCGCCGCGGTCTTTCTGGCCATGCTCGGGGTCTACGGCGTGCTCTCCGCCCGCGTGCGGGAACGTCATCAGGAGATTGGGGTCCGCATGGCGCTGGGCGCCGATCGATCGCAGCTTGTCGGCTGGGTGGCGCTGGGCGGATTTCGGCTGCTGGGCTGGGGTGCCCTGGTGGGGCTGCTCGCCACCTGGCCGCTGAGCGGCTTGCTCGCGAGTTTTCTCTATGGCGTACGTCCCACTGACCCGATCACGGCGATTTCGGTGTTCGGCTTGCTGTTTGTCGTGGGCGGCGTCGCCATGTGTCTCCCGTCGTGGCGGGCCACCACCGTAGACCCGGTGACGGTCCTGCGACGCGGGTGACCGGCAAGAAGGGGGGACGACATGCGTGTACGCGGACGTAGGGACTTCGTGACGACGGGCGTCGGGTCGCTGGTCGCCCTGGCGATGAAGCCTGGCTTGGCCCCCGTGGCGGCGCAAGAGGCTCGGCCGGCGTTGCCGCCCGACCAGGTGTCGGAGTTTGTGCGGGTGGCGCATTGGGGACCTCGACCGGACGACACGGATGCTCGACGAACAACCGGCGCTGCTCAACGCGACCTGGGACTGGGGCGCCGGCGATTTCGAGACGGCGCTGGGAGCCGCATCGCACATGGGCCATCGCGAGATTGCCGGGCTCCTGCTGGGTCGCGGCGCTCGTCTCGACCTCTTCTGCGCCGCGATGATGGGAATGCTCGACGTCGTGCGACCGGTGGTCGAGGCCTACCCGGCGGCCGTCGACTGGCTGGGTCCGCACGGCATTTCGCTGTTGCGGCATGCCCTGGCGGGAGACGCCGACGACGTCGCTGACTTTCTCAGGTCGAAGGGCGCAGCGTCGCCCGCCCCGGTGGGGTAGCCCGCTCCGGTGGGCCACTGGCGTCCAGCCGTGGTGTCCGTCTAGGATGGGACCCCGACACGACCGCAGAGACACTATGCGCAGCACTGACATCCTCGGCGCGCTCAACGTGGCCATTACCGCGTCGATCGTCGTGTCCCTCGTCCTGCGTTGGACCGGATTCAGGCCAGGGGCCGTGATTGCCTACGCCAGTTTTGTGGGCGGACTCGTTGCGGTGGCATGTGGCGCAATCGTCCTGGTCGCCCGCAAGTCACAGAAGGGCTAGTCCCCTGGCTCGGTGAGGTCGTTCGCCTGGCCAGCCGGGTCAGCGTGTCTCGTTCAGGTAATCGGCGACGAACGCCTTCAGCGGCTCGCTTCGCAGGCCGATCGTCTCCGCCTCGGCCATCGCCCGGTCCTGGTCCCAGCCATCCTGCTTCACCCGCTTGATGAGCCACATGGCGCCGACCCGATTTGCCGAGGCGCAGTGGATGTAGGCTGGCTGGTTCGCGGGGTCAGCGATGACATCGAGGAATTTCGCCACGACTTCCGCGTTCGGCGCCCGGAACGGGATGTGGATGTATTTCAAGCCGACCTGGGCGGCGGCCGCCTTGCCTCCCTCGATGTTGGCCCCCTCCTCCTCGGCGGTGCGGAAGTTGATGACCGAGGCGAAGCCGAGCCGCTTGATCGCCGGCAACGCCTCGGCTGGGGTCGCACCGGCGCAGGCGATCGTGGCATCGATGCGCGTGTAGTTCACGACGCCCTCCGGGGCTTCCTCCTGCGCGCCATGGGTGACGAGGCTGCCGACGCCGATCGCGAGACCGATAGCCACGACACCAGCCGCTATCGCGGGTCGCACTGTCTGAAGAACGTTTCGCATGGTTTCCCTCCTCTCAAAGGGTTGGTGGCGGTCCGGCGCGGTGCCAGAGACCGGAAAGGATGTCTGACGCTGGTAGTGATTGCGCCCAAATACGCGCCCGGCTGATCTGCGCGTCACCGTGGCGGCTGCTTCCCGGACGGCGTAGACAGCGTTTGTGAGGGCCTCGTACAGCCGTACTGTAGTTCGAATGCATGACAACTCACAACGATGAATTGGCGCTCATGTCGCATGGTGAGCGGTTGCGCTACGGCGCGGCGCACGTGAAGTTGCTCGCTTCGTCGATACTGCCGGAGCCCGTGAACCTGCCACTTGGGGATACGGGCAGAGCGGGCGGGTGCGGGTGACCTGACAACTCGTCGCCCGGAGGAGATGACGTCTCGGTGCG